>CAVDQR010000099.1:0-5793 GCA_963611065.1 Bacteroides ovatus | reverse complement strand
GTAGGGGACATGGTATGTAGGTTGTTCGAATGGTGCTCCAAGGCCGACCTTCCTCCTCCGATCATAGCTGCTATTGCTCATTACTACATAGAAACGATACATCCGTTCGTTGATGGAAATGGGCGCATGGGACGTTTATGGAATACTAAGATTTTGACGGAAAGCGACCCTCTTTATGGTCTCGTTCCGATGGAAACATACATTCGCAGGCGCCAGGAGGAGTATTATTCCGTTCTGGAAGCCAGTGAGCATCAAGATAGACCGGATTGTACACAGTTTATCAAATTCTGTTTGGAATGCCTCATTTCGGCTTTCGATGACCTGCAACATGTCAAAGACGAGAAGATGGAAGAACTCCTTTCTGCGATGTCATTCAGCCCTATGTCCCTCAGGGAGATCATGGAGGCTATGGGACTCTCTCACAGGGGCCTCTTTATGAAATCGTATCTTCGTCCGGCCTTGGAGTATGGGCTGATCATGCAAACGGAATCGAAAAGCCGCAGTCGCTATCAGCGTTACCGCAGACTTGTTTGACGACGTCAGGAATACTTGGCCCGGCGCTGAGGACGTCTCGGTTCCTTGCCGGGGAGGTCCTTCCATCTGCTCTGGTCGCGTCCTTTGATCATCAGGTCGGATCTCCTGCCTAAGTCCACCCCGTCGAGGAGATAGAGGTGGGCGTCGTCGAGATTCATCAGGTCGCTGTTGAGGATGGGCCCGAGCAGCTCGTCCCCGATCGTGTTCACCGGGGATCCTCCGAGCATCCTGTTGAACGCGGGCACGACGATGAAGCTCCTGGGAAGCGTCAGATATCTCTCCGACGGGCCTTCCTTGAAGGTCCCCCTCATCCAGCAGGGTTCCGAGGTCTGTCTACCGACTCCATCCCTGAACATCACCGCGGGATGGTTGTGGGCCATCACCAGGGTGTCGCAGTCCATGACCTCGGCCGAAGGCCATGTGTGGCCGTGGACGAATCCCGTGTCCCCGACCTTCAGTCCCGAAGCGGGCCTGACGTTCACCTTGGACGGCAGGAACTCCTCTATCCCCGTGTCGTGATTGCCGCGGACCACGTCGATCATGTCGAAGCGTTCGAACAGCTCCTCGAAGAAGTCCGGGATCTCGGCGTACTCCTGTTTGGAGGAGCCCGGTACGGAGTCCTTCACATCCCCGATGACGATGAGGCGGTTCGCATCGTCCCCGGCGGCCTCGACGATGGCGTTCAGCATGTCGCGGGTGTGGGAGACCAGATGGAAACCCTTCTTCCTCAGATGGGATTCGACGCCGATATGCAGGTCGCCTATGACGAGCGAGTAGTCCGCCATGAGCGCGGGGATGCCGTAGACCGGTTGGAGGTCGCTCATCTCAGGCCTTCTCTCAGAACGTTCGGTATGGAATCCACGATGTCCGTGGCGATCAGACCGTAGGATTTGGATTGGAAGGCATCCTCTCCGGCCTTCCCGCAGATGTACGCTCCGAGGCATGCGGCATCGAACGGATCCATCCCCTTGCTGAGGAGGGATGCGACGCATCCCGCGAGGACATCTCCCGTACCCGCACCCGTCATGGCGGGCGTGCCGGTCCTGTTGATGCGGGTCCTCGCGCCGTCCGTGACGGTGTCCGTAGCGCCTTTCAGAAGGATGGTCGCGCCCATTATGCGGGCGAGGTCCTCGGGGTTGCCTCCGCCGAGACGCTCGAACTCCCCGCGATGAGGGGTCAGGATGGCGGGACATTGCAGTCTCATCCCCGCGATGGCGGTGAGGCCGTCGGCGTCGATCACCAAGGGGGTATGGCATCCGGATACGAATCCGCGGACCGCCTCCATGGTGTCCTCCGATGTCCCCAGGCCGGGGCCGATGAGCACGGCGTCGTAGTTCTCGGATTCCCGGAGAAGGAGCTCCACGGATTCCGGAGTCAGCCTGTCGCCCGGGAGATCGGTGATCATGAGCACGGGGGAGGCCCTGGCGAGGTCCGCATGGACCGAAGCGGGTGAGAACAGCCTGACGATGTCCGCCCCCGTCCTGAGGGCGGAGCACGCGGCCATGGCCGGGGCTCCGAAATAAGGCCCTCCGGCGACGATCATCAGACGTCCGTTCTGACCCTTGTGGCTGTCCCTCCCGGGTATGGGGTATCTGAGCATGTCGCCCGGTCCGACGCACCTGTAGGCATCGTACGGGATGCCTATGTCGGCGATGACGATCTCCCCGCAGTTCTCCTCGGACATGCCGGTCTTCGTGTCCATGAACGTCACGGTGATGTCCGGCCTGATCGTCAGGTCCGTACCCAACCCCGAGGGGACATCGACGGAGACGATCGTCCTTCCCGACACCCGGGCTTCCGATATGAACGTCCTGTACGGTTCGCGGACCCTTCCTCCGACACCCGTGCCGAGCGCGCAGTCGACGATGACGTCGGCATCGTTCAGGAGCGTCCCCGAATACTGCTCTATGGGGCATTCGAGAAGCGAGTAGTAGAATCTGGATTCGTCCGAATGGATCCTGGACGGTTCGCAGAGCAGGGCCACCTTCGAGAGCGAGGGGTCCATGAGCAGGGCGGCGGCGAATCCGTCGCCGCCGTTGTTCCCGGGGCCGCAGACGAAAAGACAGCGCTTCCCGGGGAACCTCGTTTTCAGGACCTCGGCCACCTCGGAGCCCGCAGCGCCCATGAGGTCCCTGATCTTCACGCCCAGGGCCTCGGCGTTGGCATCGGACACCCTGGAATCCAAGGGCGTCATCAAGGCGATCGCCTTCCCTGGTTCTGGACGAGGATCTCCCCGATCTTCGGGAGGAGCTCCGTCTTGGACATCTTGCCCTTCTCGACCTTCACGCATCCGTGCTTCGAGCGGGGGCTCTTGGGGTAGGACATGTCGTCCCTGACCTCGTATTCCAGGTCGAGGATCATCGCGCCTTTGGCGATGATGTCGAGGTTCGGATCCGCGACGCACAGGCTCTTGGGGAGCCTCCTGCCGCCGGCCCTGGTGAGGTTGATGTCGAAATACTCGGGCCAGAGCGTAATCGCCACATCCGGATCGTATGCCATGTCCGAGGCTATCGAACCGATGATAATAACTCTATCGAAACAGCGTCCGAATGGAGAGTTGGAGAAAAAGATCCCGGACCCTCGGAAGTTCGCAGGGTCCGGATGTAAATGTTTGGTGATCACTCAAGCAGCACTGCGTTGATGGCGCCGTCCTGGCCGGGCCTGGACGTGACGATGGCATCGCCGATCTCGGTGGAGATGGTGGCGCCCTTGTTCATGATGTTACGCTGGACGTAGTTGGGGTCGGACGGGTTGGACTTGACGGTGAGGATCTTGACCTTCTTCACCGTGTTCGTCTTCTTGTCGACGACGTTTGCGTACTGGGCGCTGAGCATCCCAACCTTGACACTTCCGCCGGCTCCGCGATACTGCTTCAGGGTCTGCTCACCGAGTTTGGTGAACTGCTTCTCCCTGCCGATCTCGAACTTCCTCTTCCCGTGGCTGGCGACGAGCCTGCCGCCAGTGGGTTTCCTGTTGGATTCACCCTGCCAAAGTGCCATAGTAATCAAACCACGCCAATTAGGATACCGTATTTAAACCTTCGCGGGTGCATCCGCAGGACCGGGGTCGTTTCCGTCGTCCCCGGACCTCCGGACGCGGTTTTCAATGGTCCGTCGGGCCGATGAGCTTCACATCGACCTTGCCGTCGTTCACGTCGACTATCGCCATGTACCCGTCCTTCGCGGGCCCGGGGTTGACGAAGGTGGTGCCGTCCCTCTCCACGACGCCGATGGCCTCGTGGATGTGTCCGGAGAGCGCGAGTATCGGATGGTATCTCTCGACGATGTCCTTGATCGCGGGGCTCCCCACGCTCTGTCCCGAGGGGATCTGGTCGAGGGTGCCGAATGAGGGGGCGTGCGTCATGAGGATCATGCCTTCGTCGCAGTTGCCCTCGAGTCCGTCGTAGATGTCGTCCTCCTCGAGTTCGAACGGGGTGCCGAAGATGGTGATGTTGGAGCCGCCGAGGCCCACGAGCCTGTATCCGCCGATCTCGGCGGTGTTGCCGTGCATGTCCACCGCGACGGACGAGATCTTCTCGGCGAAGTCCAGGGGGTCGCAGTTGCCGGGTATGGCGTAGACCTTGGAGTCTATCCTGGACAGGATGTCCGCTGCTTCTTCTCCGGTACCGAAGTCGGTCACATCCCCCAGGCAGAGGACGAACTCCGCGTTGTGCCTGTGGATCATGTCGTTGATCTTGTCGATGACGGATGCCTTCTGATGCAGGTCCGTGAAGACGAGGAATCTCATATCCCGTGAATGGAGGGGGCCGTACTTTAACCCGTTGCGGGTCCCGTCATGCGGATATAGATGGAACGATTCCCACCCGGCATGAAGCATCTGTTCTTCCTGGTGGCCATAATGTCCGGGGTCATGTGGGGCTCCGCGGGGGTGTTCGTCAGGGAGCTCAGCGCCGCGGGCATGGACAGCACCACGATCGTCCTGTCCCGCGTGTTCCCGGCGATGATCATGATGCTTCTGCTGATCCTCGCCACGGACAGGTCCATGCTGCGCATCAGGAGGAAGGATGCGGTCATGTTCCTCGCCTGCGGTCTGTCGATGCTCATCGTGAACGTCTCCTACACGATATCCGCGGAGACGCTGTCCCTGTCGTTCGCGGCGGTCCTCCTGGGATTGTCGCCGGTGTTCATGCTGATCCTCGCGCGCGTGGTGTTCGGGGAGAAGATCACGGCGAAGAAGACGTTCTGCATGGTCGCCGCTGTGTTCGGATGCGTGCTCGTCAGCGGGGTGCTGGAAGGGAGTCAGACCCTTTCACTGTTCGGCGTGGTCGTCGGATTGTTCGGAGCGGTCCTCTATGCGACATACGGCATCCTGACGAAGCGCGCGGCGTCCGAGGGGTATTCGGTGTTCACCACGCTGTTCTACTGCCTGCTGATCGTGGCCATAGCGCTGATCCCCATCAGCGATACGGGCCTTCTCGTGAGCTACACGACGGAGAGCTGGAGCAATGCCGGCTTCATCCTGCTGCATGCGGCCGCCGCCTCGTTCCTGCCTTTCATCTGCTATTCCATAGCTATGGCGAGGGTGGAGGCGGGAGCAGCTTCTATCCTCGCATCATGCGGGGAGCCCACCGCCGCGGCGATATTCGGGCTTCTGATATACGTCGAGATTCCGTCGGTGCTCATGGTGCTCGGAATGATCATCGCGATCGCTTCCATGGCCGTGATGTGTTCTCCTGACAAGATCCTCAGGCATCATCATCACGATGCGTGAAGGGTCCCGGGAATCGGATTATCGAGAATAGTGGCGTGGAGGGGGGGATTCGAACCCCCGGGTCACATGGTGACATCAGATTAGCAGTCTGACGCCTTGCCAGGCTGGGCCACCTCCACTTAAACCGCCCCAAGGCGACTTGATTCTTAAAGATTGGTATGGGGAATTCAGTGCTCGGGTCCCCTCTAATATAGAGTATTTTATTATACGATAGAAGGGGAGCGGAATGAAACAGGCCGTCATGCGGCATTCGGCGATCGGTTCGTTCCAACTCTCGGATCCTTCAGATTCTGGTCCGAATTCGCAAAAATACATCTGGCCAAGAACCCCGATAGCTTTTCTGGACCCATAGTATATTATATGAGTGGGATGTACAGGGATTTGCGCGAGGCGCGGAGAGCCCTTGGAGACAAGGACTCATCCGGACAATTCGCGAAGTGGATATCGAGGATCTTCGGCCTAAATCACAAGGCTTATATACCTCCCCGATATACACGGGAATGCGCGGCCCGCGAAGACGGGTTGCGA
>CAVDQR010000098.1:0-5803 GCA_963611065.1 Bacteroides ovatus | reverse complement strand
GTGCTTCTCCTGCCAATGCTGCGACCTGGTCCCGTTCCAGGATTTCTGAGCATCCCCGGTCGGCTCCCGGCCGGACAGGCTGTTTTCCCGACGATCGATTCCACACGATGTGCCCGTGCTGTCATTTTCCGTCCTGACGGGGGATTTCGTTATATCGGGCCCCCGTATACGTCGAATCATGGGAGTCAAGAAAGCCGTGGGTTCGTTCTTCGCGGGCCTGATCATGACCATCGCTCTGGTCGTCGTGGTCCCCATCCTGATCAACAAATACATCACGGGCATCGTCGCCGATGCCGTGGGGGACAACAGCTTCCTCTTCCTCACATCCGATGTCCTGACATGGCTGATCGTCTACGGCATCCTCTTCGCGTTCATGATCCTCCTGGGTGCCGGCGGGATCTTCAAGAAATTCGGAATCATCGGGATACTCGGACTCATCGTCGCCTATTGGCTGATGGGCGACGTCACCAAGGCCTTCCTCCCGCTGCTGATGCTCTGCGCGGTATTGGTGGTCTCGTGGAACATCAATCTGAAGAAGAAACGCCGCGAATCCGATGGTAACAACAACCAAGTCTAATTGGAATTTCGTGGATTATGCATCCAACTCCCCATCTCTCTTAAATATGATGGCCTAATCGGAGGTTTGCAGGAGGCGCCTCGACCGCACCGGTCAACAGTCGTTTTCCTCCTTTAACCCGACTTTCCGCTCAATCGCGGTCGGCGTTCCTGCCAACGAGTTCCTCGTATCTCGCGCAGATTTCCTCGCGGTCCGCCTTCTCGAAATTGTTCGTGTACAGGGCACCGTACATCATCGCGGTCACGAGAAGCGGAACGAGGAACGTGACGTAGTTGTACACGATCCTCGCGACATCGTTGCCCATGTAGACGGACAGGAAGAACATCATCATGAACGCCCCCAATGCGGCGAATGCGGAGAGGAGCCTGTGCTTGGCGCCCTCCCACAGGTAGTAGTCCCTGGGGGCGGAGGATTCGACCTTCGCGCCGATCCCGCGGAATATCTGCCACGGGAGGATGAGCGCCGGGATGAACATGGACAGCATGATCGTCACGGCGAGCATGGTCTTCCAGCTCATCACGTCCAGGAAGTACGGGTTCACGAACAGGTACGACGAGATCATCAGCCCCATGATGAACACATAGAGGGAGATGCTCAGCGCCCCCCTGAAGTTGAACAGATGGGAGACGCTCGGAGGGTCCAGGACGACCTTCTCCACATCGATGATCGTGGGGATCATGAAGAACCTCTCCGTCTTCCCTCTCCTATGGTCCCTGGTGTGATTCTGCATGGTGGTCAGGACCGTGGGGATGTATTTGCGCAGATAGGCGGATACGACGCTGGTGACCCCGATCGATGTGAACAGGATCACCGACAGCGTCCCGAGGAATCCTATGACGGCATTCAGAGGCCAGCTGAAGTAGATCCCGAGGGCCCCCAACATGTCGTAGATCGCCTGGGCGTAGTAGTACTCGTCCGTGATGAAGTTGAACAGCCACATGATCAGCGTCAGGATCGCGGCGAACGCGAGCACGGCCCATTTGGAGAACACGCCCTCCGGCATGACCAGGGCGCACGGCACCCCGAGCACCGCGAAGCAGAACGTGAACGAGAGGCACAGGAGCTCCACGCACTTGCTGAACGTGTGCGCCTCGACGCAGAATACCGCGAGGATCCAGAACAGGATGCAGATCCCGACGAAATACGGGAATATGCGGGTGATGCGCATATCGTCCATCGTCTTGGACCCGCGGCTGTCGGGGCGCTGCACGCGGAGGGCGACCTGATCCACCCTCTCGCTGGCGTTCTCCACGGCCTCATCCAGGCGGCTGTTCATCATACATCCTAACGGATGATTCTATATAAGGCGTCCAGCGCGTCCTTTATCAGAAGCGAAGGTATGCGGAAACGCATGGCAGAGCAGAACGGGCTGAAGAACCGCGGACGTACCCCCGAGGACATGAGGGAGAGGCTCGCGGCCGCGGAGGCCTTCACCGGAGCGGAGCTGACGGAGATCTCCAAGGGCGGGATCGACGCGGAGACCGCCTCCAAGAACATCGAGAACATGATCGGCACCGTCCAGATCCCCCTGGGATACGCCGGGCCCGTTCACATCGAGGGGTCCGCCGCGCAGGGCGATTTCCTGATCCCCCTGGCGACCACGGAGGGCGCGTTGGTCGCATCCATCTCCCGCGGGATGTCCGTCATGAACGACGGCGGAGGGGTCCGCGCCATGGTGTTCGGCGATGCGATGACCCGCGCCCCCGTGTTCCGCGTCGACGGCATCGGGCATGCGAAGGAGGTCATGGATTGGATCGATGTTCATCGCGCCGAGATCGATGCCGCGGTCGCCGGCACCACATCCCACGGGAAGCTCGTGGACATCGAGATGTTCCCTTCCGGACGCAGCCTGTTCACCCGCTTCTCGTTCGAGACCGGCGATGCCATGGGCATGAACATGGCCACCATCGCCAGCGAGGCCGTCGGAAGGCTGATCGAGAAGGAGACCGGGGCCGTCATGGTGTCCGTCTCCGGAAACATGTGCTCCGACAAGAAGCCCGCCGCAGTCAACATGATCGAGGGTCGCGGCAAGTGCGTCGTGGCCGAGGCGACCATCCCCAGGGAGGTCGTCGAGGGACGTCTCCACACCACCTCCGGGGCCATCGTCGAGATCAACTACCGCAAGAACCTGGTCGGGAGCTCCATCGCGGGCACCCTCGGTGCCAACGCCCATGCGGCCAACATGGTCGCCGCGCTCTATCTGGCGACGGGGCAGGATCCCGCCCAGGTCGTCGGCGGGAGCATGACCATGACCACCTGCGAGGACATCGGCGGCGACCTGTACATCGCGGTCAGGATGCCCACGGTCGAGGTCGGAACGGTCGGAGGAGGCACCAGGCTCCCCTGTCAGAGGGAGGGTCTGTCGATGATCGGATGCCTCGGGGACGGGAAGGCGAGGAAGCTCGCGGAGATCGTCGCCGCCACCGTCCTGGCCGGGGAGCTGTCCACCCTCGCCGCTCAGGCGGCCGGACAGCTGGGCAGCGCCCACGCCAGGCTCGGACGCTGAAACCCTCACTTCTCCATGCCCGCGGGGCGCGTTCGCGCGCCCGCGCGGGTAATATATACAGCACCCCCGATTGCCTCGGCATATGCCAGTCATCAACTTCAAGTACAGCGACCTCTGCACGATGCTGGGCGAGGACGTCCCGGAGCAGACGCTCATCGAAAGGATCCCGATGATAGGCGCCGATATGCACGAGACCGAGGGCGAAACCGACGACATGTCGGTCGAATTCTTCCCCGACCGCCCCGACCTCTACAGCGTCGAGGGTCTCGCCAGGGCGCTCAGGGCCTTCCTCGACATCAAGCCCGGGATGCAGACCTACCCCGTCGGACGCTCCGGCCTCGAGGTATTCATCGACCCGAAGGTCAAAGCCGTCCGTCCGTACTTCCTCTGCGGCGTGGTCCGCGACGTCGAGATCACCGACGAGTTCCTCAGGTCCCTCATGGAGCTGCAGGAGAAGCTCCACATCACCATCGGGAGGAAGAGGAGCAAGCTCGCCATCGGCATCCACGACCTCTCGAAGGTCAAAGCGCCGTTCACATACACCGTCAGGGAGCCCCGTTCCGTCAGATTCGTCCCGCTCGCCATGGACGAGGAGCTCGATCTCGCCCAGATCCTCGAGAAGAACGAGAAGGGCAGGGAGTACAACAAGCTCCTGGACGGGTTCTCCGAGTATCCCGTCATCTTCGATGCGGACGGACAGGTGCTGTCATTCCCCCCGATCATCAACGGCAGGCTGACCACCGTCACCGTCGGGAAGCACGACCTGTTCATCGACGTCACCGGGACCGACCGCAAGGCCGTGAAGGGCGCCCTGGACATCGTCGCCACCGCCATCGCGGAGCGCGGAGGGAGGATCGAGTCCGTCACCATGCACGACGGCGACGAGGTGTTCGAGTCCCCCGACCTGACCCCTTCGGTCAGGAAGGTGTCCGTCGAAGCCTGCGACAGATTCCTCGGACGCGACCTCGGCCCCGAGGGCACCGTCGAGTGCCTGAGGAGGATGGGTCTGGACGCCGTCGCCGAGGGAGGCGAGGTGGAGGTCACCATCCCGCCCGTCAGGCTGGACATCATGCACGACGTCGACGTCTACGAGGACGTCGCCACCGGATTCGGATTCGACAGGTTCGGAGGACCGTACAAGGTCGAGCAGACCCCCGGGGCGCTCCTTCCGGAGACCACCTTCTCCGAGAGCCTGAGGGATGTCATGGTCGGACTCGGGTTCACCGAGGTCTGCACCCTGACCCTGAGCAACCAGAAGGAGGAGTTCGAGATCTCCGGCCTCCCGGAGATGGACGTCGTCCGCGTCATGAACCCCATCACCGAGGACCACACCTGCCTCCGCGCCTACCTGGCGCCGAGCCTGGTGAGGATCCTGAGGCACAACAAGCACCGCGACCTCCCCCAGAGGATCTTCGAGATAGGGTATGTGGTGAGGAACGAGAGGACCGAGCTGCACCTGTGCGCCATGGCCACCGCGTCCAAGGTCCCGTTCACCGAGATCAAGTCCTGGACCGAGTCGGTCCTGCGCGAGGCCGGGGTGGAATACACCCTCGGACCTTCCGACCTCCCCACGTTCGTCCCCGGAAGGGGTGCGGAGATCATCTCCGAAGGGAAGCGCATCGGACTCTTCGGCGAGATGGCGCCCTCGGTCGTCGTGGGATACAGCATCACCCACCCCATCGGATACTGCGAGATCGACCTCGAGCCGATAATCGCTAAGAAGAAGGACACCCTGTTCTGATACCATGGAAGTAGGCGATACATTCCCGGGCTTCAGGCTCAAGGACGAGAACGGCGAGGAGCTGGACAGCTCCACCCTCGAGGGCATCAGGTACGTGATCTACTTCTATCCGAAGGACGGCACCCCCGGATGCACCAGGGAGGCGGAGGCGTTCACCGCCAGCATCGCCCAGTTCATGCTCAGGAACATCCCCGTCATCGGGGTCAGCAAGGATTCGCCGGAATCCCACAGGCGCTTCATCGACAACAAGCAGCTGAAGGTCAAGCTCCTCAGCGACCCCGACCACACCCTGTTGGAGGCGGTCGGGGCCTGGGGGGTCAAGAAGTCCTACGGCAAGGAGACCGTCGGAACCATCCGCTCGACGTTCCTCGTCGGGAAGGACGGGAAGGTCGAGGCGGTCTGGCGCAACGTCAAGGTCGACGGTCACGTCGACAAGGTCCTGGCGTGCGCCGTATCGTGCTCGAAGAAGTGACTTCTCCAGGGACCTGAGCACCTCGCCGGCGTCGGCGAGGAGGCTCACGTCCGCGAAACCGTGTATCGGGGCATCGGGGTCGTCGTTCACCGCGATGATCCTCTTGGCCCCGTTCATCCCCACCCTGTGCTGCACCGCTCCGGATATGCCGAACGCGATGTACAGGTCGGGGTTCACTATGCGCCCGGACATGCCGACCTGGCGGGACCTGGGCATCCAGCCCTTCTCCACCAGAGCGCGGGAGCAGCACAGCGCCGCGCCCATCTTCCCGCACACCCTCTCGGCCACCTCTATGACCGATCTGTCGCGGATGCCGTCCCCCAGGGAGATGACGATCCTCGCATCGCCGATGTCGTCCCCTCCGTTCTCGACGGGGGAGTCCCGGAATCCGTCGGGGACCGAATCGCCGGTGTACTGCCAGTAGATGGCCGTACCCTGACCCTCCTTCCTCTCCGGAGCGGGGAACGCGCCGGGACGGACGGTGGCGATCTGCGGGAATCCGATGTA
>CAVDQR010000097.1:0-5866 GCA_963611065.1 Bacteroides ovatus | reverse complement strand
ATTTAGTACCGATTTGATGCACCAGGGGATTTCAGACCACCGTGTTGGTGGTCTTCGATATGTGGCGACCGGTGATGTCCCACGATCTGCACCTCGAAGGCGCGGCCGCTTCCCCCGCGGCCAGGATGTTTATGCTCGCGTTGAGGTCCCTGTCGATCTCGAGTCCGCAGTGAGGACATTTGTGCATCCTCTCCGACAGGTCCTTCTTGACGATGCGCCCGCATCCGGAGCACATCTGCGATGTCATGCGGGGATCCACCTTCTGGATGACCGTCCCCGCTTTGGCCGCGGCCAAGGCGAGGACCCTGTCCAGTATCCCCCATGCGGCGCTGTACTGGGAGCGCCGGATCCCTTTGTATTCCTCGTTCAGGATCAGCTTCTTGACGTCGATGTCCTCCATGGCGATGTATGCATACCTCTCCACCAGGCTCTTGGCCACATGCCGGAGGTGGTTGAGTCTGCGGTCGGCGATGTGCTTGAAGCGGTTCTCCAGGTATTGCCTGTATTTCTCGCGCTCGGGGGTACCCGGATCGTACTTGGCCATCCTCCTCTGGATCTTCGCGATCTCCTTGCTGTCCTTCATGAACCGTATCTGCTCGTAGGTCTCCCCGTCGGAGGCCGTCACCAACGTCTTCAGCCCCAGATCTATTCCGACGGCCGTCCTGTCGTCCTCCGGACGCTCCGTGACGGTCTCCTCGTATGCATAGATGAAATCGCCGTACCAGAACTTCTTGCGCTTCTTGACGACGCACATCTTGAGGCCGAATTCCGGGAGGGGTCTGCCGTGGTACCTGAACCTCATCGGCCCGAGGTCCTTCATCTTCGGCAGGATGACCGTGTTCCCCTCGATCACGATCAGATCCGGAATGGGGAACTCCATCGATGTGAGCACCGTTTCGGTGTGGAAACGGTACCATCCGTCCTCGTTCCCCTTCGCGATGATCGCGCGGATCTCCTTTCCAACCCTCTTCGCAATGCTCTGAAGAGTGTTCGAAGGGACCTTGTAGAACTCCGGATGTGCTTTCTTGACGTCCTTGATCCTGTAGTTGATATCGAAATCAGTCGGGGTCACACCCGACTCGATGAAGTCCGCGGCCGTTTCCATGAACAGGATGACGAAGAACTCGTTGCAAAGATCCAGGAGATCATCCAGACGCGCGTAGTGGGCCGTCTTCCCGCGAAAGCTCGTTCCGAAGGTCGTATGCTTCATCGAGTGGCATATCGATATCTTATATTTTAAAGATAACGTTATCACAATTCTTTTGTAGTTTTTGTTAGATATATCTTAAAGTAGCTTCACTAACACGTTGGTCTAAAATCGCGCATAAGCAAAAGCAAAAGGAAGGAATCCGGCGGCCTCCCGACCGCCGGGGTTTCAGAACATCTTGTAGATGACGAATCCGGACCAGATCTTCGGGAAGAAGAAGGTGGTCTTCTTGGGCATGCGCTTGCCCTTCATCGACAGCTCCCAGATCGTCTCGAGCTTCGGCTCGTTGAGGACGATCGCGAGGTCGTACTCCCTGGCGTCCATCTTCTTCAGGACGCTGTCGATCTCCGCGTCGTAGGAGACCTCCGCCTTGCCCTCGTCGGACTTGAACACGCCGTAGAGGACCTTCTGCTGCGCCACATAGGTGTCGAGGCGGAGCAGCTCGTTGTCCCCGGTCGCATCGCAGTCCGCCACGAGGCACCTGCCGGACTTGAAGACGAATCCCATCATGTGTTCCGGGAGCTCCTTCAGCAAATCCTCCCGGGAAACCTCCTTCGTCCTGAGGGCGGATTCGATGCCCTTGGCGGCGTTCTTCTCGGAGATGTTGCCGGACTTGACGAGCCTGTGCGTCGGCCATATGACCAATCCCTCGTCGTCCGCGGGGACCAGGGTGGCCAGGACGTACTGCTTCTTCGGGTCGTCCGGGTTCTCCAGCGCGTAGTTCAGCGCGGTCTCGTACCTGTGGTGGCCGTCGGCGATGAGCATCTTCTGGTCCTTCAGCTCCGACGTGATCGAGGAGACGATCTCCGGGTCCGTGAGGCCGTAGTAGCGGTGCTCCACGTTCTCCTTGTCCACGTAGCGGTACAGGAGCCTCTCGTTGTCCCTGATCCTCTTGGACAGCTCGGGGGTGAGGCCCGAGAATATGCCGAAGATGGATTCCAGGTGGCACTCCATATCCCTGAGGAGGTTCAGGCGGTCCGCCTTCACCTTGGAGAAGGTCTCCTCGTGGGGGATGATGTTGCCCTGCTCGTACTTCTCCGTCTTCAGGATCCCGACGATCCCCCTGCGGACCTTCTGCACCCCGTGGTCGTCGAAGGTCTGCTCGTAGATGTAGAACGACGGGATGTCCTGTTTCAGCTCCCCGTCCGCGATCCACTGCTCCAGCTCCTTCCTGGAACCGCGGTACCTCTTGTCGGCGTCGGGGTTCAGGGTGAGCCTGGCGATGTTGTGCGGCTTGGACTGCAGCTCCTCGAGATAAGCGGTGCCGATGACATCGTACGGCGGGGATATGCGGTCCCCGATATGATCTCCGGCTTTCATGCTGGGTCTGAGCCCTTCGAACGGCAGGAATTCCACCATCGTAATCCTCTGGACCGTGTGATGTGTCGGGGATATAAGAGGGATGCGGGGTCGGTTCCGGGCGGTTTTGTAGAAGTAGTGGGGGAGGACCGGACCTCCCCCACAGGAGGCGATATTCTGAACATACCGCCGTTGAGGCAGATCCATATCAGGATCCGCCTCCTGGTCACTACCATCGAGCTTACGTTCGAGCGGTAATGGCCGGCGATGGGTCATCGGACCGGTCCGATGACTGTCGGCCCCTTACGGAACCGAACATCGCATAGATAAACGATTGCATATAATATATTTATTGATATTGTCATGTAGCTATAGTCAGGATTCAATCAAATCACGAACTGAGAATGTCCGAAGACGGCCCCAAAGGGCCGCCGTCGGACGATTGAATTGTGTTTGATCAGCAGATCCTGGGAACGGGGTCCCCGGCGGGGGCCTCCAGGATGCGCCTGCCTCCGACCTCGGTCTTGAGGACGACCCTCTCGGGTCCGTCGGTGGCGTATCCGATGATCGCCGCATCCTTCCCTTCGGGGGTGGCCCTGATGGCCTTGAGGACCTCCTCCGCCATCTCCGGCACGACGCCGATGACGCACTTGCCCTCGTTCCCGATGCTCAGCGGGTCGATCCCCAGGAGCTCGCAGGCGTTGACGACGCCGTCCCTCAGGGGGATGTCGGAGTACTCGATCTCCATGCCGATGTGGGACTTCCCGCACCACTCGTTGAGCGTGTTCGCCAATCCTCCCCTGGTTGGGTCCTTCATCGCGACGATCCCTCCGGCCTTCAGGCCCTGGGCGATCATCTTGTTCAGCGGGGCGACGTCGCTCTGGACCTCGCTCTCGAACCCGTATCCCTCGCGGAACGAGAGGAGGGCGATGCCGTGGTCGCCCATGTATCCGGAGACGATGATGGCATCCCCGGGCTTCACGTTGGAATCGGTGCACCAGCGGTGCTCCACGGGACGGTACTCCCTCGCCTTGGCGAGGTCCGCGTCCAGATAGGGGGACCTCTTGCCGATGGCGGATGTGGACATGACCATCTGGTCGACCGCTCCGGCCTCGACCACCTTGGTGTCTCCGGTGGCTATGGGCACCCCGGCTCCGGCTGCGGTCCTTCCCATGGAGTCCATGACCTTGTCGACGGTCTCCACGTCCAATCCCTCCTCGATGATGACCGAGCACGCCAGCGCCAGAGGGGACGCGCCCATGACGGAGATGTCGTTCACGGTCCCGGCGACGGAGATCTTCCCGATGTCCCCTCCGGGGAAGAACAGGGGCTTGACGGTGTGCCCGTCTATGGTGAACACCACGTCGTCGACGACGGCGGAGTCGTCCATGGAATCCAGCGGGACCTCCGCATCCATCTTCGGGAAATGCTTCGTGATGTGCTGGTTGAGGAACTGCTGCATGAGCTCCCCGCCCGCACCGTGGTTCATGATCACCTTGGCCATGCGGTGCGAATCCAGAACGCGGGATATACAACTTTGTCCAGGTCAACCGTTATATCGTGCCTGGATATTGGAAGGTCCGGGCCCTGTGGGGTAGCGGATATCCTGCTAGACTTCGGAACTAGCAATCCGGGTTCGATTCCCGGCAGGGCCGCCTTCTAGCGATCAGGAGTATCTCCCGATCGCCTTGCAGTGGGCCAGGACGTGCCCGTCCATGGCGAAGTAGAGGTCGTTCATCCTGAATCCCTTCGGGAGGTCCAGGACGGTGTCCAGGGCGAACACCTTCAGGGTGTACCTGTGCTCCCCGTTGGGGGGAGCGGGGCCGCCGTATCCGGTGGCCTTCTCCCTGTCCAGGTTCCCGAGGGCGCTGAACCAGCTGTTGGCACCCTCGGTGAACGGGGGATCGTTGTGCGACGCGCCTTCCTTCACTTCCGTCTCCTTCAGATCGGAGATCAGCCAGTGGATCCAGTTGAACCCGGATGCGCTCATGGCGTCGTAGTCGTCCATGACGACCGCGAAGCTCCTCGTCCCTTCGGGGGCGTCGAGGATCCTGAATCCGGGCGATAGCCCGGGCATACCGTTGACGAAGACGGTGCCTTTGGCCCCGTACTCGTCACCGAACCATCCGTTCCTGATAGCGTCGCACTCTACTCTCATCAGTTCCCCTCGTAGATGATGAGGGAATCCATGTCGTAGTTCTTGAGTTTGGCCCTTCCGTTGAGGCCCGCGAGCTCGATGACGAAGCCGATCTTGACGACCTCCCCTCCGAGGCGCTCGACCATCTTGACTATGGCTTCCGTCGTTCCGCCGGTGGCGATGAGGTCGTCCACGATGACGACCTTCTGGCCGGGCTTGATGGCGTCCTTGTGCATCTCGAGCTCGGCGGTGCCGTACTCCAGGTCGTACTTCTCGGAGATGGTCTCCCTGGGGAGCTTGCCCTTCTTCCTGACGAGGATGAAGCCCTTGTCCATGGCGTAGGCGACGGGGGCGCCGAAGATGAAGCCCCTGGACTCTGATCCGACCACGAGGTCGAAATCGATGTCTTTCAGAAGGTCGACGAGTCCGTCGACGGCCATGTGGAGTCCGGTGGGATCGCTCATGATGGTGGTGATGTCCCTGAAGATGATGCCTTCCTTGGGGAAGTTCGGGATCTCGGTGACATAGTCCTTGAGCTCTTTCATGAGCTGGCGACTGTGCGATGGTGGGATAAGCTTTTGGTCCGTCCGGGGACGCCGGACGGTAAGTGCATTGGAGAAACCATGAAGAAAGCGCCCTTGCGGGCGGTTTGTCGCGGTCATCAGTCGAGTCTTGCGAACGACTTTCGGAGGTCGCACCGGAGACAAGTGTCCATCGACCAGTCTTTCTCCGTGCGAGCCGCTGTGCGGTCGTTCTCGCCGCAGATCCGTGTCACTCTACGTTTACCGATGTGTCCTTACCTCCTGAGATTGACATCGGCGTCCTTCGTATATAATGGTATTTAAGGATGGATGGACAGTAATGCGTTTGCTACGGTATCCTTACTTTTTCGGATATTCGTTGATTATATTCGTAGAATTGCTACGATATACGCATAACTCTGGATGCTGGCTCGTGATTACAATATTAAAATGGAGGATTGGATATTCAAATATTCTACGAAGATGAGACCACGTTAAGGTTCGTACATCACCTTCATCCAAATTGCGGTTAAGATTATCTTCTATCCGAGACAATTCATGATGTTGCTACGAGAACGGATGAATAGGAACGAGTCATGGATTCGAGGCAGGTTGAGAGAATGGACGAGAGGCGGGACAAGATAGAATTCGAATATGTGTTCGGAGAAGATTACCGTCTCTCTTACGCGAATGGTGTTTATG
>CAVDQR010000096.1:0-5899 GCA_963611065.1 Bacteroides ovatus | reverse complement strand
GGCCATGCCCACCCTGGAGAAGGCCATGTCCCTCTTCGACCCGGACGACGAGAGAGTCAGCTGGTTCTTCCAAAGGGAGGGCGGGGTAGCCATCATCGAGCCTCATCTGTTCGATCAACTGGATAAACACTGCAACCCGCAAGATGCCGACATCATCGAGATCTTCAAGGACGGGGAGTTCTCCATGGGCACCATATACGAGGTGGGCAACGACCACACCCTGGCCGAGAACGCCGTGGACCTCATCGAGAAGGGGAGGGAGACGGACTTCGCCATCGTGATGAGCGCCTCGGACCCCATAGCCGATTCGGTTCGCGCATCCCTGTATCGTCGTGGCATCCCGTTCGTCAACACCCTGAACGTCAAGGACCTGGCGCAGATCAGGGATTACATCGGATTCCTGGGCCTGGCCCTGAGCTACCGCACCGTCCGCGTCAAGGCGGTGAAGGAGATCTTCTCCGGCTACAACGGGTTCTTCAAACCCGGTCGCGAGGAGTACCTGCTGTGCAAGCAGAACGCCGACGACATGCGCGAGCACGCGTACGACCTGAAGGAATGCATGCGCGCCATCGTCGAGGACGGCATGACCTTCGGACAGGTCAGGGACATCGTCTGCAACCGCCAGAACCGCCCCCAGGTCACCATGCTCCTGGAGGAACTCGGCGTCACGGATTCCCTTGTCACCCCCGACCGCGTCGCGGAGGTCCGCTTCGCGGTGGAGAACGTGCAGGAGCTGAAGCACAACGAGCAGATCCCCGACGACGAGCTCAGGGGCGTGCTCCTGGCGGATTGCAAGAACTCCGTCTTCGTCGACAGGCCGGTCGTCATCTACCTCGGGATGGAGCAGGAATGGAACATCCCTGTAGTCGGGCGCAGATACATCGACGCCGAATCGGAATCGGACAAGAACGCCATGCGCCTCGAAGCCCTTGTACAACAGGGTCAGAGCAGGGTGTACTGCGTCAACGTCAACAAGAAGGGCAAGAAGGCCAGACCGTCCCTCACGTTCGACAACATCGACGGAAGGTCCTGCGATTCCTTCGATGCGCTCGGCGAAGTGGTCAGGGGCAGATGGGCCGTCCCGATGCAGCAGACCGAATACATCCGCGGGACGGAGATGATGGACGACACCATGGAGTTCGGCGACCCGTTCTCCAAATCCACCCTGAACGCCTACGTCGCCTGTCCGAGGAGATACATGTTCCATGACCTCCTCCCGAGTCCGGACAAGACCTACACCGAATTCGGGAACCTGATCCACGAGTTCGCAGAGCTCTACTGCACACACGGGGACGTGGTCCGCGAGAAAGGTGTCGAAGCTTTCACCACCATGATATCCGACCGCTACGCCGGCCTCTCCACTCCTTTGATGACCGATCTGGACATCGACAGGATCCGGATCGCCATGACCAACGTCATGCGCTACATCGACCGCTACGGGATACAATGCACCCTGGATTCGTCGAACTCCTCCAAGAGCAGGCCCAACAGGTTCCTCCAGGAGCTGGGATTGGACGGCACCAGCACGTGCTGCGAGACCGACCACAGATCGTCCAGGAACCCCATCCACGGGGTGTTCGACCTCATGTGGGGCGACGTGGTGACCGATTACAAGACCGGGAAGGGCAAGACCCTGTCGGATATGATGAAGGACATGGAGTTCCTGGACGTCTCGAAGCAGCCGGAGTTCCAGCCCCTGATGTATCTCGCACTGGCCCTGGAGACCGAGGGGAGGTGCGTCGGGTTCAACCAGTTCTACGCGATGGACAACGACGTCGAATCCGTCTCTCCGGACTTCGACATAACGCGGAACGTTCGCTCCGTGAGACTTTCCGATCTGGATTCCAGGAGATACGTGCTGGAGACCCCCGAGGGGGAGGCCCTCATCTCCGGTCTGGTCAAGAACGAGTTCAAGCCCAGGACCAGGTCGATACTGGACACCATCGCATCCTGCGCCCCGCCCGATCCGAGGACGTGGAGGGATGACGAGGCCCTCATCGCAGCATTGCTCAAGGTCGTCGGCAAATCCGGTGCGGATTCCAACGTCAAGGACATCAGGACCGTCATCGGATACGTCGCGGACGCGGTATCCGGAGGGATGGTGGCATCCGATGAATGCCTGACGATCCCGCTCGGCACCCTGAACGGCTTCCTGGAGTTCGTCGACAGGATGCATACGGCCATGGTCGAGGGCAGGACCACCGACCTGCCGGCCAGGCCCGCTCCGAGGATCAAATGCGAGGACTGCGACTACTACATGGCCTGCACTCGCTGCAGGATCGGCGTCGGAGGAGGTGATTCCGATGAGTGACCTCAACGATAAGCAGAAGCTGATCGCGGAGACGCTGGACGGGATGATAATCGTCGATGCGGGCCCCGGCACGGGCAAGACCCACACCATCGTCCGGAGGTACGTGAACCTCATCTCGAGGGAGGATGTCACTCCCAAAGACGTCCTGATGCTCACGTTCACCCGCAACGCCGCCACCGAGATGGAGGAGCGCATAAAGGCGAGCCTGTCCCCCGGGAAGGGCTGCGACGAGTCCTACTACAAGCAGGTGCAGGTCAGGACATTCGACGCGTTCTGCCTGTCCGTGGTGATGGAATCGCCGGAGGATGCCGGCAGACTCTTCGGGATCGAGGAGAAGCTGACCCATTCCGCCAGGCTGGTGGAGAACGAGACCCTCAACAAGAGGTTCTTCGGCGCATTCATGGACGACTTCCTCGACAGCCGCGGGGAGGACTACGGCGATTGGGCGGTCATCGGATCCAGGTATCCCCTGGAGGTGTACAGGATCGTTAACCGCCTGATGTCCCGCGGGATCTATCCGATGAAGAGCGGATGGTTCGGCGGCAACGACGGCGACGACCTATACGGGGATACCCGGGAGCTGCTGGACAGGCTGTCCTCGAACAACGTGCTCACTTCCAAGAGGATGAAGAACACCGACGTCGCCAAAGCGTACAACAAGATGCTCGGCAAGATGAACGAGTACGACCCGCTCCCGACCCTCGAAACCCAGGATGTCATGGCGGTCGATCTGCTGAAGGATGTCGCGAACGACGACAGGAAAGGGTTGATCCGCTTCATCCACGACGTCTACTGGCATTACATCCGCAGATGCATCGCCCAGGACCGTCTGACGTTCGGGGTCAACGCCATGCTGGCCTTCTCGATCCTCTATGAGAACAAGGACGTCCGTTCGGTGAACTCCTTCGACTACATCATGATCGACGAGTTCCAGGACACCAACGCAGCCCAGCTGATGCTGGCCCTGATGATACTGAAGAAGCCGAACCTGTGCGTGGTCGGCGACTGGAAACAGGGGATCTACGGATTCAGGTTCGTGTCCGTCGAGAACATCCTGGAGTTCGAGAAGAGAGCCGTCATGCTGAGGGAGCTTCTCAACAATGATTTCCAGCGCGTTCCCTTCCGCATCCCGGAGCCCATAGCCCTCGAACTGGATACAAACTACCGTTCCTCGCAGAGGATCATCGACGAATCGTTCAGATGCCTCACCCTCAAGGGGGCCGACCGGGAGGCCCTGGATGTTCCGGGGATCGAATCCCGCATGGTCAGGCTCAAAGCGAACCGCGACAAGAGCATCGGGGAGGACACAGGGATCAGATACGTCAAGACCGGGTCCAAGGACGAGGAGGCCGATGCCGTATCCCGCTGCATCCGCGAGTACATCGGTTCCGGGGAATACCGCGTGATCGAGAAGGACGGAACATCCAGGCCGATGATGCTGAAGGATATCGCCGTCCTCTGTCGCACCGGAAACGGGTGCAGGGCGGTGGTCGAAAAACTCACAGCGGACGGCATCTCTGCGTACCTCCAGGGGGATGTGGAGCTCATGTGCACCCGCGAGGGGAAGCTCGCCCTGGCCTGGCTGCGCTTCGTCAACAACATCCGCGACCCGTGGGGGTACGTGCCCATCATGGCCGACAGGGGATATACGATGGTCGAATGCGAGGCCGTCAAGGACGATGAGAACAAGCTCCCCGGCGACATCAGGGCGCAGAGGTCCGTCCTCTTCAGCAAGAGGCGCAGGGTGACCGATCTCCTCACCTCGATATTCACATGGTACGGGATAGACAACGACATCTCCCAGACGATCATCAACATCCTGTCCAGCCAGCACAGGGGTTCGCTGCTCACCATCTCCGACCTGATCACCATGATCGAGGACGACATCTCCTCCAAGCCGAAGTCCACCTATCCCGTGGAGACCGACCTGGACTCCGACGCCGTCATAGTGATGACGATGCATCGCGCGAAGGGATTGGAGTTCCCGGCAGTCATCATCCCGTACGTGGACAAGAGGACGATGCCGTCGACCATGGGCGACAAATCGGTGCTCACCTTCGACGAGCTCCGTGGGATCCGCAGCAAGGAGGTCGTCGGGCACTTCGACGGCTATGCCAAGATTTGCAAGTCCTGGCGCACCGCCCTGACCTCCGTGGCGAAGGAGACGGACTACGACGAGGAGCGCCGTCTGATGTTCGTGGCCGTGTCCCGCGCAAAGCAGTACGTGACCGTGATCTCCGGACCCGATGCGTCGCAGTTCATGAAGGGCCTCTCGGGAGAGAACTACACGGATATCGAGGACTGCGAACTCGTGCTCGAATCGGCCGATTCCACACGGATAGACAGGCCCGTCATCCCCGAATACGCCCCCAGGACGCCGACCTGCGGCGTGCACGGGATAATGAGGCTGGAGTTCGAGGACGGACAGGGCGGCATGGCCGAGGTCGACGAGAAATGCGGCAAGGGGAAGGAGTACGGCACCGCGGTGCACAACGAGGCGCAGATGATGCACTACGGCTGCCCGCCGTCCGGCAGATACCCCGAATCCGAGTACATCCTGGATACGGTGCTGTCCAGGAGGATGATGCCGGGATATCTGACATCCTATTCCGAGATCCCCTGCACCCTGCCGGTCTGCGGAGGGAAGTACATCCTGAAGGGGACCATCGACCTGCTGATGGTCTTCGAGGACCGCATCGAGGTCCACGACTACAAGACCGACGTCACGGACAGGTTCCAGGGCGAGTACGAGCTGCAGCTCTCGGTCTACGCCCGTGCCGCGGAGGCGTACTACAAGGGGCTGCCGGTAAAGTGCTACATCGACTACGTCTCCCAAGGCAAGACCTGCGAATTCGACCCGTGGTCCATGGAGAGAATCAACGAGAGGGCCGAGGTTATGGTCCCCGATGCGCTGAAACAGGAATCTCCCTGAACAAATCCTACGACGGGTTCCGAATCCGGGCCCGTCCGATTCCCATACCATCCAGCTAATTGACCGTTTATATAATATTGATGGCTATTACCCAAACAATGAACTTTACAGACCCCGTGACATCGCCCGAGCGGAGTGATGGATCGTCCGCATCGGACCTGCGGTCGGACCTCGATATCCTCGAATTGATGCCCATATCGGTCGATATGACTCCCGAAGAGGTCGTGTCGGACCTAGACATCGGCTGTTTCCTGACCATGACCGGACGGAGTTATCCTGCTGACCTCCGTTCCGTCCTGGACCAGTTGGAGGAGAACGACCTGGTTCACCGGAGCACCGCAGGCTGTTACTCGATAACATTGCTGGGAGCCATACTGTTCGGCAGGGATCTTACCGGGTACGAACGGCTCATGTGCAAAACCATCCGCGTCGTCAAGTACATCGGGATGGGAAAAGCGGAGATTGAGCGTCAGATCGAACTCAGAAAAGGATATGCCGTAGAGTGGGAACAACTCCTGAACTGCGTGGACCTCATGCTACCCTCGCGCGAGGAAATCAGAGGAGCGTTCATGATACCGATCCGCGCGTATCCACCGGATACGGTCCGCGACGTCATTCTCCACGCCATGTCACATCAGGACCTGTCGGACAGATAC
>CAVDQR010000095.1:0-5911 GCA_963611065.1 Bacteroides ovatus | reverse complement strand
GTATACGAATGAATTGGAATAACATTTCAACAAGTGAACTCTTTAAGAATCCTGGATGCTCGCTTTTTTGATTTTCAGAAATCTGGCTCTTTGAAAAACGAACAAATTGGATACATCCAGCTAGGATTTAACACGAATTCTAAATTCGTAACATCCTGGCTCGGAATCGGACGTTCACGGGGGCGACCCCGACATCCGAGCATGCTGGAGGGCCGTAAGTCGGGCCTAAACCTCGGGAAACGTTATATCCACGGGGAATGTGGGCGTGGATCGATGACCGTGAAATCCGTCCGGGGGAGGAGGCGCTACACTGCGTTCGAGGTGCCCCTGGGAACCGACAGGCATGACGCCGAATCCGCAGTGTCCGCTGTGGGCTCCGCCAAGGTCATAACCTGCGGGAAGGGGTACGCGGTCGTGCGCTCGCTGCCTTCGGACCGCGAGCACCTGGAGAAGGCCATGTCCGAGGGCATCCCCGGATCATCGTCCTTCGACTGCTCCGGGACCCTCCGCGCACTGCGCACCAGGCACCCCCAGCTCAACGCCCCGCGCAAGCGTCGCAGACGATGCTGCGCGAACGGCCAAACACTATATACTGCGCCCCCATTCGAGTCGCGTTAGAGTATATAGGAGCACGTTTTTCATGCAACCCGGACAGATGGCTTATGACAGGGGGAGCACGGTTTTCTCTCCCGACGGAAGGCTTTTCCAAGTTGAGTACGCCCGCGAGGCCGTGAAGAAGGGTTCCACGACCATCGGAGTGAAATTCGACGGCGGAGTCATGCTCATCGTGGACAGGAGGATCTCCAGCAAACTGCTGGAACCCAAATCCACCGAGAAGATTCACGAGATCGACGACTACATCGGCTGCGCCACCTCCGGACTGGTCGCTGACGCCAGGATCCTCGTCGACGAGGCCAGGAAGCAGGCGCAGATCCACAGGGTCAACTTCGGCGAGAACATCGGCGTCGAGATGCTCGTGAAGAAGATCTGCGACTACGAGCAGAACTTCACCCAGTACGGCGGCGTCCGCCCGTTCGGTACCGCCCTTCTCGTGGCCGGGACCGACGACCTCGGGGCCCACCTGTTCGAGACCGACCCCTCGGGCGCCCTCGTGGCGTACAAGGCCACCGGCATCGGGATCGGCCGCGCCGCGGTCATGGACATGTTCGAGAAGGACTTCAAGGACGGCATGACCTTCGAGCAGGCCGCGAAGCTGGGTCTGAAGGCCCTGTCCGCAGCGGTCGAGGAGAAGCTCAAGGCCGACTCCGTGGAGATCGGCGTCGCCAAGGTCGGCGAGAAATTCGAGAGGCTCTCCGAGGAGGAGGTCTCCGCCCTCATCGCCAAGATGTGAGGCTCGACCCATGGTCAATCTCGACGATGCCATAACCGCCCGCCTGGAGACCCACGGGGAGACCTTCGAGATCCTCCTGGACCCCAAGGTGGTCGACCTGATCAAGCAGGGCAAGAAGTTCGACATAGTCGAATACATGGCGGTGGAGGACGTCTTCAAGAACGCATCCAAAGGCACCAGGCCCCCCGAGGACAAGACCAAGGAGGCCTTCGGGACCATGGATGTGGCCGAGATCGCCAGGAAGATCGTCGAGAAGGGAGACATCCAGATAACGTCCGAGCAGCGCAAGGAGATGCTGGAGGCGAAGAGGCAGCAGGTCGTCGCCTACATCGCGGCCAACGCCATCAACCCCCAGACCCACACGCCCCATCCCCCGCTGAGGATAGAACTCGCCCTCGAGGAGGCCAAATTCCACGTGGACGCGTTCAAGCCCCTCGAGAAGGAGATAGAGGAGGCGATGAAGCTGCTGCGCCCGCTCATCCCGATAAGGTTCGAGAAGAGCCGCATCGCGATCAAGCTCAAGGGCACGGACTACGGCAGATGCTACGACGAGATCACCCACTACGGGATCGTCGAGCACGAGGTCTGGACCCCCGAGGGGGACTGGATCGGCGCCATGGAGATCCCCGCGGGGACCATAACCGAGCTGACGGAGAAGCTGAAGCACAAGACGAAAGGCACCGCCTCCGTCAAGCTCATCAACGAATGAAGTTAACAGAGTGATACGAATGGAGAGAAGAAACACCAGACAGACGCGCGAGATCGTCGTCCCGGGCGATGTCCTGGACGGCACCGGCATGAAACCCGGGGACTTCGCCTACTTCGACAAGGGCAAGGTCCGCGCCAGCGTCATGGGCGTGCGCAACGTGTATCAGAACACGGTCGGCGTCATCCCGCTCAGGGGATGCTACATGCCCACATCCGGCGACACGGTCATCGGAGTGATAGTCGACATCGGACCTTCCAACTGGCTCGTCGACATCGGTGCGCCCTACCCGGCGCCGCTGCATGTGAACGAGGTCCCCTGGAAGGTGGAGTTCGGCGACACGTCCCGCTATCTCGGGATGGGGAACGTCGTGCTCCTGAAGGTCCTGTCCGTGGACGAGAGCAAGAAGATCCAGGTCACCATGAAGGACTCGGGCCTCAGGAGGCTCGAGGGAGGGAGGCTCGTGAAGGTCTCCCACACCAAGGTCTCCAGGATCATCGGCAAGAGCGGTTCCATGATCTCGATGCTGAAGAACATGACCGACTGCCGCGTGACCGTCGGGAACAACGGGATGGTATGGATCGACGGCGACGAGGAGAACGCCGAGGTCGCCGTGCAGGCCATCAGGATGATCGAGGAGAAGGCCCAGTGCGGCAACCTCACCGACATGATCAAAGAATTTATCGAGAAGAAGCTCCCCCAGAGCGAAGATGTTGATGATGAGGGGGAGGAGTGACAATGAGCGGACACACTGATATGGTATTGGTCGATGAGAACGGAATGCGCATCGACGGGAGGACCGCGGAACAGCACAGGCCCATCAAGATCGAGGCCGGCGTCCTCCACAACGCGGACGGATCCGCATACGTCGAGATCGGGAAGAACAAGGTCCTCGCGGCCGTGTACGGACCCAGGGAGTGCCACCCCAGGCACCTCCAGAACCCCGAGAAGGCGATCGTGCAGGTCAAGTACAACATGGAGGCCTACTCCGTCTCCGACAGGAAGAGGCCCGGGACCGACAGGAGGAGCATCGAGATCTCCAAGATCACCGCCGAGGCCCTCGAGAAGGTCGTCCTGACCGAGCTGTACCCCCGCGCGTCCATCGACGTGTACATCGAGATCCTCCAGGCCAACGCCGGGACCAGGTGCGCCGGGCTCACCGCCGCGTCCGTGGCCCTCGCCGATGCGGGCATCCCCATGAGGGACATCGTGCCCGCCATCGCCGCCGGGAAGGCCGACGGCAAGGTCCTCCTCGACCTGAACAAGGAGGAGGACAACTACGGACAGGCCGACGTGCCCATCGCCATCGTGCCCTCGACCGACGAGATCGTCCTCCTGCAGATGGACGGGAACATGACCCGCGCGGAGTTCGACCACGCCATCGAGCTGGCCGTGAACGCGTGCCACGAGGTGCACGACCTGCAGGTCGACGCACTCAAGAGGCGCTATTCCAAATCCAAGGAGGCATCCGAATGAGCAACGAGTTGATGTCCGAGATCAAGCGCGACCACATCATGCACCTGCTCGAGGAGGGCAGGAGGCAGGACGGCCGCGGTGTGAAGGACTTCAGGAGCATCGAGGTCGAGACGGGCCTCATCGAGTCCGCGGACGGATCCGCCAGGGTCCGCCTCGGCAACACCACCGTCATCGCCGGGATCAAGATCATCCCCGGCACCCCCTTCGGCGACACCCCGAACCTCGGAGTGCTCACCACCGGGATGGAGCTCATACCCATGGCCCACCCCACCTTCGAGTCCGGACCCCCCGGAGAGGACGCCATCGAGCTGGCCCGTGTCGTGGACCGCGGGATCCGCGAGTCCGGCATGGTTGATGTGGAGGCTCTCTGCATCACGCCCGGGGAGGAGGTCTGGATGTGCTACATCGACATCTACGCCATCGACCACGACGGCAACCTGTTCGATGCGGCCAACCTCGCCGCCGTCGCGGCGCTGAAATCCGCCATCGTTCCCGGCGAGCAGTACGGCAAGGGACCCAACAAGCCCCTGCCCGTGACCTGCACGCCCATTTCCGTGACGGAGGCCAAAGTCGGAAACACATTAATAGTAGACCCCGACTACGACGAAGAGCAGATTTCAACCGCGCGTCTGACGGTCACGACCGACGACAACGGCAACTTCAGGGCCATGCAGAAGGGCGGGTGCGGCTCGATCACCCTTGACGAGCTTCGCCAGTGCCTGGACAGGTCCGTGGAGATCGGCGCGGAGATCAGAAAAATCATTGGGTGATCCCACATGGCAAAAAGGACAGTCAAGGCGGGCAGCTCCGGCAGATTCGGAGCCAGATACGGAGTCATCGTCCGCAACAGGATCAAGAACATCGAGGCCCAGCAGAAACAGAAGCACGAGTGCCCGGTATGCCACCACGCTGCCGTCAAGAGGCAGTCCTCCGGCATCTGGTACTGCGCGCACTGCGACACCAAGTTCGCCGCCGGCGCCTACACCCCCAAGACCAAGAGGGAGATCTCTCAGGTCAGCGAGCAGTGAGCCACGATGTACAGATGCGCCAAGTGCAACGAGCCCGTCAGGAACGTCAACGCCCTGGGGCTCCAGTGCGAGAAATGCGGATCCAAGATCTTCTTCAAAGAGAGACCCAACGTGAAGAAGGTCCTGAAATCCGACTGAACGATGCTGAAGGCGACCCTGCGGATGGACGGCGAGGCTGCTCAGGCGGCCGTCGAATCCATCCGCCCGGAATCCGGCAGGGAACTGCCCAGGACCCGGTCCTCCGTCGAGATGACGGAGGGGACCGCCGTCATAAGCATCGAGGCCGCGGACTCATCGGCGATGAGGGCGGCCCTCAACTCATACCTGGAATGCATCGCGGTAGTACAGAAAGTGGAGCACATCGCCAAGGTGAGACAATGAACGGCATCAGCCCCCAGCTTCAGAACCAGATCGCCCAGTACCAGCAGGTGCAGCAGCAGCTCCAGGCCGTCTCCGGCCAGAAGATGCAGTACGACACCCAGAAGAGGGAGATGGCGAGGACGCTCGAAGAGCTCAACGCCGCCACCGGGGACGTCTACAAGTCCGCCGGGTCCCTGCTGATCAAGGTCGAGGACAAGGACAAGCTGAAGAGCGACCTGGAGGAGTCCATCGAGACCATGGAGGTCAGGATCTCCAGCCTGGACCGCCAGGAGAAGTCCCTTCAGGAGAAGTTCAAGGTCCTCGCCGACACCATCAACGCCGCCATGGGCAACGCGCCCGCGAAGGCCGCGACGGAAGACGACGAGTGATCCAAACACCCTTACCCCAAACCCGATTACCTCTTCTCACATTTCTTAGACGACTGGACGCACCCATTATATCGTAGTACGTGCGGTTCGAACCCATGGATGCACTCGTACTGGAAGACGTGCGCAAATCATACGGCGAACGGGAGGCCGTCCACGGCATATCCCTGACCGTCAAGGAGGGCGAGATCTTCGGCCTGATCGGCCACAACGGGGCCGGGAAGACCACCACCCTCCGGATGATATCGACCATCCTCAGGATCACGGGCGGGAGGATCTCGGTGTTCGGGCACGACGTCGCGACCGAACCCGAGGAGGTCCGCAGGATCATCAGCTACCTGCCCGAGGACGCCGGGGCCTACAAGGACCTCACCGGACGCGCCTATCTGGAGTTCATGGCGAGCTTCTTCGCCACCGGGGCGGAGAAGGAGGAGATGGTGTCCCGCGGAATGGCCCTCGCCGACCTAGGCGAGAGGATAGACTCCAAGGTGGACACCTACAGCAAGGGGATGATGAGGCGTCTGCTCATCGCCAGGGCCATCATGCCCCACCCGAAGCTGGCCATCATGGACGAGGTCACCTCCGGATTGGATGTGATCAACGC
>CAVDQR010000094.1:0-6035 GCA_963611065.1 Bacteroides ovatus | reverse complement strand
GGATGCAGATACGCCATACAGATTGGGGAGGAGGACACGATGATAATCGAGCTTGGGAAGAACAGTTCGGCATATCGCCCGAAGAAGTGCGATCATGTTGTCACGCCGGACGAGTTGGCAGAGATGGTGGAGGAATACGACGCAGCGCTTGCCAGGATAAAGCAGAGGCGTACGTCTCGGAGCAGTCAGCGAGGAGGAGGTTCCGGAAATCGGATGATGTTCCGCGATGTGCGGTCACCTGCCGGCACATCGTGTCAAAGCATATGCTGGCACGCCCAGGCCTTCTAAAAAATCATTAAATACGTTCAATGGTTCCATCGCCGTACCGAGCCAGCAGTGGTAGGTGGATTGTGACATGGTGTACGAATCGGAATCGGTAGACAAACTGACAGCACTTTACGAGAGCCAGTCTCCGGCGGCATTCATCGCGTTCGCGATGGAGGGACTCCCCGCTGACCACCCCCACGACGAGCGCTTCGACAAGGCCGCCGACGAGGATCACTACGGCGACTCCAAGTGCGATTACTGCTGCTGCGGCGACAACGGATACTGCAACTCCGTCGGTTGGCACGCCTGCGTCGTCGGAACCGTCGTGGTCTGCTGCGCCTGCTGCTGCTACGTCACCAACGGATTCAACGGCGTCTGGACGTACTGGCCCTTCTGAGTCGGCCACGGCCGGCCATGAAGCCATACATCTCGGTCGTCGTCAAGCCGACCCTTCATTGCAACGAATCCTGCAGCCACTGCTATCACACCCCGGACGAGCGCGTTCCCGGGGAGATCCCCATCGAGACGGTCGACCGCCTCATGAGGATGGTCTCCGAGGAGTACGAGTCCGCATGGTTCATCTGGCACGGCGGAGAGCCGATGACCCTCCCCATGTCCTTCTACAAATCGGTCATCGAGATCCAGGAGAAGCATTTCGGACGCAACCGGATGCGCTTCGGGAACACCATCCAGACCAACGGCACCCTGCTCAACCGCAGGTTCATGGCCTATTGCAGGGAGAAGGCGATCAACGTCGGGGTCTCCTGCGAGGGGCCCTACAACTCCGTCCTGAGGGAACTGGATCCCGGCAAGGCCATATCGCTCCTGTCCGCCAAGGAGAACAAGTACTCCGTCAGCTCGACGATCTCCAGGGAGACCGCTTCCAAGCAGAGGGAGCTCTACGAGTACTACAGGGACAAGGGCACCAACCTTTCATTGTCCCCTGTGATCCCGGCGGGATGCGCCAGATGCAACGGCACCGTCCCGGACGCCGACGAGTTCATCCGGGGGAGCATCGAGGCATTCGATACTTGGTTCCGCGACGCGGATTCCAGGATCCCCCTGATCCCCCATTATCTGTACATCCTGAACTACCTGGGCGATCCGACGCCCTCGGACTGCGCCCACACCTCATGCCTGACCAAATGGCTGTGCGTGAATCCCGACGGTTCGGTCTATCCGTGCGCCAAGGCTTGTCCCCAGGAGTTCCTGATGGGCAACATCAACGACCTGGAGCACATCTCGGACGCGTTCCGCTCCGAGGGATTCCGCAGGATCCTGGCAGGGTCGGTGGCACGCAGGGAGAAGTGCGCCTCGTGCCCCGTCTACAGGTACTGCAACGGCGGGTGCAGCATGGACGCCTACCACGAGTGCGGGCTGGAGAACAACGGCGGGGACTCCTGCAGGATCTTCCGCGAGGTGTTCGGGCACGTGTCCTCGAGCGTCCAGGCCGTATTGGACGGGAAGGAGGACGTCTCCGAGCTGAATCCCTTCGTCCGCGACGCGATCGTCGGGAAGCTCGTCAACCCCCGCACCGTCTCCCAGTGAACCCCTCAGGATCCGATGCGGTCCTTGTCGTACGGCGTCTCCTGATAGACGCAGTAGTTCAGCCAGTTCGTGAAGAACATGGTCGCGTGGCATCTCCACCTGACCACGGGGTCCTTCTGCGGGTCGTCGTCCTCGAAGTAATGGTCGGGGACGTGCGGGTTCTTCCCCGCCTTCAGGTCCCTCTCGTACTCGTACGCCAGAGTTCCCGGGTCGTACTCGAAGTGGCCGGTGATGAACGTCTCGTTCCTCTCGGACACCACGATCCCCACGCCGGTCTCCGCCGAGGCGGCGATTATGTGCAGATGGGGGTTGGTGGCGATGTCCTCGGCTTTCACTTCAGTGTGCCTGGACTGGGGCATGAAGAACCTGTCGTCGAATCCCCTCAGGAGGGGCTCGTTGGCGGTCAGGATGCGCTGCTCGAAGATCCCGGAGACCTTCGATCCCAGGGGATACTTGGGGATCCCGTACAGGTGGTACAGCCCGGCCTGGGAACCCCAGCAGATGTAAAGGGTGGCGCAGGCGTTGGTCCTGGTCCAGTCCATGATCTCGCAGAGCTCGGGCCAGTAGTCCACCTCCTCGAAGGGGATGTTCTCGACCGGCGCCCCGGTGATGATGACCCCGTCGAATTTCCTGTCCCTCACCTTGTCGAAGGTGGTGTAGAACCTGTTCAGGTACTCGTCGGAGGTGTTCTTGGACACATGGGTGGCCATCTGCAGGAACTCGACGTTGGTCTGCAGGGGGCTGTTGCTCAGGCATCTCAGGAGCTGCGTCTCCGTCTCGACCTTGGTGGGCATCAGATTGACGATGAGGATGTCCAGAGGACGAATGTCCTGGGTGTCGGCCCTGGTCTCGGTCATCACGAAGATGTTCTCGGATTCCAGGATGGATGCCGCGGGCAGGTCGTTCGGGATCTTGACGGGCATGCTATCTCACTCGTCGTATATGCCGAGGCTCATGTATTTTTCCCCGCCGTCCGGGAGGATGGCGAGGATCTTCTTGCCGGGGTGCTCCTTGGCCGCGCGGATGGCGGCGAACACGTTGGCCCCCGCTGAGAGGCCGGCGAAGATGCCCTCCTTCCTGGCGAGCTCGACGGCGGTCCTGATGGCGTCGTCGCCGGAGACCGTCTCCACCCCTCCGAGGACCGACAGGTCCAGGTTCCCGGGGACGAAGTTGGCCCCGAGGCCCTGGATCTTGTGGGGTCCCGCGCTCCCTCCGGTGACGAGGGGGCTCTCCAGAGGTTCGATCGCCATGACCTTGGCCTTGGATCCCGCGTCGAGGAAGGCGCGGGCTATCCCGCTCGCCGTCCCTCCCGTTCCGAATCCGGCGTAGACCAGGTCGATGTCCGGGATGTCCCTGAGGATCTCCCTCCCGGTGCTGGTGCGGTGGGCGGCCGCGTTGGCGGGGTTGTCGAACTGTCCGCACAGGTAGCCGTCCCTCTCCTTCGCGATCCTCTCCGCTTCATCGACGGCGCCCTGCATCCCCTTGGATCCCGGGGACAGGACGACCTCCGCCCCGTACGCCTTCATCAGCGAGATGCGCTCGGGGGTCATGGAATCGGGCATGACGATGACCGCGCGGTATCCGCGGGCGGCCGCAATCATGGCGAGGGAGATGCCCATGTTGCCCGATGTGGGCTCCACGATGGTCCCCCCTTCCTTCAGCAGTCCGCGGGCGACGGCGTCGTCGATGATCGACAGGGCCGGCCTGTCCTTCACGGATCCGCCCGGGTTGCACCTCTCCGTCTTGACGTACACGTGCGTTCCGGGGGGTGCCATCCTGTTGAGGCGGACGATGGGCGTGTCGCCGATCGTCTCCGTGATGCTGTTGTAGACTGCCATGTTACTGATACCCGATTAAAGGGGTCGGATATATCAGTATTCTATTCCTCTTCTGGCGGCCACGCCCTCGTCCATGGGATGCTTGATCAGCTTCATCTCGGTGACCAGGTCCGCATAGTCGATTATCTCCTGCGGGGCCCCGCGTCCCGTCATGACCACCTCGGTATGCGGTGCGCGCTTCTCCAGCATGGCGATGACCTCCTGCGGGGTCACATGGCCGAACCTCAGGGAGTTGACTATCTCGTCGAGTATCACCAGGTCGTAGTTCCCGGATGTGAGCACCTCCTCGGAGAAAGCCATCGCCTTGCGGGTCAGTTCCATGTCGGTCTCCTTCGAGACCCTCTCCCCGCACATGTGGTCCGCACCCATGGGGACTATGGCGAACGTGCCGAGCCTCGCGGCCGCGATCTGCTCCCCGTAACCCCCGTCGGGCTTCAGGAACTGCACCATGATCACGTTCAGGCCGTTCCCCGTGGCGCGCAGCGCCAAACCCAGCGCCGCAGTGGTCTTCCCCTTCCCGTTACCCGTGTAGACATGCACGAGTCCGAGTTCCCGCTTCACTTCCTCAGGACATCCGTCCATCGTATCCTCCTCTTCATGCATCGGCCTGGGGCTAATTAAAATGCCTTAAAAATCGGGGCCCGATTGTCAGGGTTTATATACCGTGCTCAGGGGCTCAGGCATCATGGATTCCTATTCGATCGAGGGGTTCCGCGGGAACATCGCGGAATTCGAGAAGGCCGAGGCCAGCTTCTTCTCCGGAGGGATGTCGGCCAAGGACTACAAGGGCATCTCCGGACGCTTCGGCAGCTATGCGCAGAAGGGCGGGCAGCTCGGCATGATCAGGCTCCGCATGTGCGGGGGCCATCTCGACAAGGACAAGCTCGGGTTCATCTTGAACAAAGTGGACGAGTACGGCATCCGCAGGATCCACACGACCACATGCGAGACCGTGCAGCTCCACAACCTGAAGGGCGATGAGATAACCAGGATCATGACGGAAGCGCTGGACCACGGCATCGTGACACAGGGCGGCGGAGGGGACAACCCGCGCAACGTCTCCGCGTCGTCGCTCGCAGGGGTGGATCCGGACGAGTACTTCGACGTCTATCCGTACGCGAAGGCCGCCGAGACCTACCTTCTGAGCATCATGGGCTCCGTCAAGCTGCCCCGCAAGCTGAAGGTCACGTTCTCGGGATCCCCGTCCAACGAGACCCACGCCACGTTCAGGGACCTGGGATTCGTCGCCACCCCGGAAGGCAGGTTCGACGTATGGAGCGCCGGAGGCCTGGGGAACAATCCGCGCATGGGCTGTCTGGTGAAGTCCGGTGTGGAGCCTTCCCACGTCATCTACTGCGTCCGCGCCATGGTGGACACCTTCCTGCAGCACGGGAACTACGAGAACAGGGCCAGGGCCCGCACCAGGTACATGAAGGACGACATGGGCGAGGACGCGTACAGGGAGGCGTTCCTGTCCAACCTGGATCGTCTGGAGGCCGAGGGAGGGTTGGACATCCATCCCGATGCCGCCGTCTTCCCGACGAAGGCCCCCGTGTCCGTCTCGGGGGAGCGCATCTTCCCCCAGAAGCAGGCCGGATTGTACTACGTCGCATACCATCCCGTCGGAGGGGACGTGGAGCCGGAGATGCTCGGAAGGATCCGCGACGCCATCGCCGACATGGACGGTGCGGAGCTCCGCATCTCGCCCGATTCCACCATCTACATAATCAATCTGGACGGGAACGAGGCCCTGAAGGTGAGGGACGCCACGGAAGGAGGCGCGTCCACGCTGTTCGAGACATCCGTCTCGTGCATCGGAGGGACGATCTGCCAGGTCGGCGTCAGGGACTCCAACGGCCTCCTGAAGAGGATGATCTCCGCGGTGAAGGAGGCCGGCATCCCCGACGGGTGCCTGCCGAGGTTCCGCATCTCCGGGTGCACCTCGTCCTGCGGATGCCATCAGGTCGGAGCGATCGGGCTCCAGGGAGCCTCCAAGACCGTCGACGGTCAGAACACGGCGGTGTTCAGGATGACCGTGAACGGATGCGGCCTCCAGGGGAAGGAGAGGTTCGGTACGGATGCCGGGACGATCCCGGAGGACGTCATCCCGCAGATGGTCGTCGAGATCGGGAAGGCCGTCCGGGACAGCGGCAAAACGTTCGACGCGTGGTTCTCCGACACGGACGGGTTCGATTCCATCGTGTCGAAGTACTCGGCCTGAAAACAGGGATGGGGCATATGCCCCATCGCTGTCGTCATGGAGCAGTGAAGACGTATCGGTCATCCATTCATGAAAGTTATATATACACAGTTTGAGATACAGGAATCGACCAAGTTAGTTAACTCAGTACAACGAGATAACGGCAGTTCGATGTGCGCAAG
>CAVDQR010000093.1:0-6051 GCA_963611065.1 Bacteroides ovatus | reverse complement strand
CCCTGGGAAGACTCGACGGGAAGGTCTCCCAGATGACCGCTCCCGAACGCGACATCATACTGACCGCGTTCGCGCTGAAGGAATCCACGCTATCGTCCGCGATCGAAGGGACGGGCACCACAATGGGCGACATGTACCGGTCCTCCAAGCAGCCGGAACGCGACAGGAGGAGGGCCGAGGACAACAAAGAGGTGGCCAATTACAGGGATGCTCTGAAGAAAGGCCTCGAAGCCATCGTCGATGGAGACCGTCTCTCGGAAGATCTGCTGTTCAGACTTCACGGGATCCTCCTCGACGGCACCAGGGGATCGAACTGCAACCCCGGATCCTTCAGAGACTGCCAGGTGTTCGTGGGCAACGCGGAGGACGACCTCGAGACCGCCAGATACGTCCCGGTACCTCCCGATGCCGTCCCTTGGCTGATGGACCAGTGGTTCGGTTACATCAACTCCGACGAGTACGAGAATCCCCTGATCAAGGTGGCATTGGCCCACTACCAGTTCGAGACGATACACCCGTTCAAGGACGGCAACGGCAGGATGGGGAGGCTGACAATCATGCTGATGCTCCGTCTGAGCGACGCCCTCGTCCACCCGGTCCTCTACCCCAGCGAATTCTTCAACAGGTACCGCTCCGAATACATAGAGCGCCTCAGCGCCGTCAGGGAGAACGATGAGATCGAGGAATGGATCGCGTTCTTCCTGAAGGGGCTGTCCACACAGGCCGATAAATCGATACAGATGATCGATAGACTGGATGCCTATCGGAAGGAGATCCTGGATGGGGCCGGTGCGAATCAGGCCAAGGCCATCGAGATGCTGTTCATCAACCCGTATATGAGGATCAAGGATGTGGAGAACGCCCTCGGCATCACCGCGACATCCGCCGCGAAGATCGTGAACGCGTTGGAATCCAAAGGCATACTGAGAGACCACGGGCCAGCGCAGGAACAAGCTCTACGTGGCCGACAGGATCCTGGAGATATTGGAATCGTGACGGTGTTCCGAACGATCCCCTTCGGACCCGGCGGTTTCGGTTCCGAACGACGCGGTTCGTCAGCGTCCCCACGCCGGAGATCCTCGCGACCACCGTGTCCCCGGGCCTGATCTCCGATACGCCCTCTGGCGTCCCCGTGATGAGGATGTCCCCGGGCTCCATCGTCATGTACCGAGTGACGTACGAGACCAGGAACGGCAGGGAGAAGATCATGTTCGACGTGTTCCCGGACTGCCTGACCTCCCCGTTGACGGTCAGCTCCAGATCGAGATCCTGAGGATCGCTCACAGAACCGATCGGCACGGGGTCGGACATCGCCCCGAACGTGTCCATCCCCTTGCTGAGGTCCCATGTGTTCCCCGATCTGCGGGCCTCGGCCTGCATGTCCCTGGCGGTGATGTCGTTGAAGACCGCGAGATGCGAGACGCACGACATCGCATCCTCCTCGGACACGGCCTTGCACCTCTTCCCGAAGATCAGCGCGAGCTCGACCTCGTGCTGCACGTTGGTCACCCCCTCCGGGATGACGATGTCGTCCCCGTCGCCGATGAGGCAGCTCGGGGGTTTGAGGAACACCGTGGGGGATTCCGGAAGAGCGGATTCGAGCTCCTTCACGTGGGAACGGTAGTTCCAGCCGATGCAGACGATCTTCGTCGGGGTCATGGTCGGTAGATACATTCTGCCCCGTGATAAAACATGCCTGGGAATCGGAAGACGAACGGAATCAGGGTGTCGAGATCTGGCACTGTCGTGACCTCCGATAGAACTCCAGAAATCTCCAGAATTGACTTCCAAAGATCTCCGGAAATGAATGCTGAAGATTCCTGTAATTGGATGATATATCCAATACCCGCTCAACGCCATTCCCAAAGAAAAAATCTTGGGAGTCTGGCTATGTCCATTGGACACTTCGCATCGCTCAGAAGTTCCCGCCCTTGGCCCTGAACTCCGGCTCCTTCGCCTCGACCTCGGGCTTCTTCATCCTGATGTTGGATTTCGCGTAGAACCCCTGACAGACCACGTACACCTCGGACGATGTGTCCCTCGACGCGTCGGGGGAATGGACCTTCACGGACTGGAAGCGCTTCTTCAGCTCGTCCATCAGGGAATCGAACATGTCGCCCATGAAGACCTTCATGACCAGCTTGCCCTCCTTCTTCAGGATGCGGTCGCAGACGTCCACGGCGTACATGCACAGGTTGATCGAGCGCGCATGGTCCATGGAATAATGGCCGGCGATGTTCGGCGCCATGTCCGACAGGACGACGTCCGCCTTCCCGCCGAAGCGGTCCATCAGCTCGATCATGGTGGAATCCTCGGTGATGTCCCCGACGAAGGTCTGCACGCCCTCGATCGGCTTGATGTACCTCAGGTCCACACCGATGACCCTGCCGTTGGGCCAGGTGCGCTCCTGCGCCACCTGCAGCCATCCGCCGGGGCACGCCCCCAGGTCGACGACGGCGTCGCCGGGCTTGAAGATGGAGAACCTGTTGTCGATCTGGATGAGCTTGAAGGATGCCCTGGAGCGGTAGTTCAGCTTCTTGGCGAGCTTGTAGTAGTGCTCGTTCCTCCTCTCGGCGACCCAACGGTCGTGCAGATCGGCCATGAACGGTGTTAGAGACCTTCCTTATAAATGGGTTGGGACGTCGGCACCGATATCTACGGCCTGGGATTCACAGTGGCGATGAAGCCCTTCGAGAGGATCCTGTCGCGCGGGAGAGTGGTGCTCGGACCCATGTCCGGGTACTCCTGTCTGAGCTACAGGCGTTTCATGGAGCCTTTCGGGGTCGGCGCATCGGTGACGGAGATGACCTCCGCTCCCGGCCTCGTGCACAATCCGGAGGAATCCAGACGCTTCGTGACGGCCTCCGGGATCGCTCCGACGGGTGCGCAGGTGTTCGGAGCCAATCCGGAGATCGTCGCCGAGGGCGCGACCATCGCCATGGAACTGGAGCCGAGGCTGGATTTCATCGACATCAACATGGGATGCCCCGTGAAGAAGGTCAGGCGCACCGGCGCCGGATCCGCGCTCATGAGGGATCCGAAGCTTTGCGGGAGGATCGTCGGGGCGGTGAAGGACGCCGTCGACATCCCCGTGACCGTGAAGATCCGCCTCGGGGAGGATGCGGAGCACATGAACTTCCGCGAAGTTCTCGACGAGACGCTGTCCGCGGGAGCGGATGCGGTCACGGTCCATTCGAGGACCGTGGACCAGCAGTACTCCGGGACCGCCGACCATGATATGATCCGCGGTCTGGGGGATGAGATCGACGTCCCGCTCATCGTCTCCGGGGACATCTTCACCCCTCAGGATGCCCTGAACGCGATGGGGATCACCAAGGCAGACGCGGTCATGGTCGCCCGCGGAGGTGTCGGGAATCCTTTCCTGATAACCGCCATCGACACCCTGCTGAAGACCGGCGAGGTCCTCCCGGAACCCCCGATATCCCAATACGCCGAGTGGTGCCTGGAGCTCATGGACGCCACCGTGTCCGAGTTCGGACCCGAGGTGGGCCTGGCGAGGATGAGGGGCGTCGCACCGAAGTTCCTCTCCGGCGGGAGGTACAGCAGGAACTACCGCCACGCCATCACATCGGCGGACTCCGACCTGGAGAGCATAAGGGCGCTGCTCGTGAAGGTCCGCGATGCGGACCCCTCGACACATCCATAACCTCCGACCCCATCGCGGTGCCATGGACCTGTTCGAATACACGCGGAGGGACATCCTGGAGAAGGAGGCGCCCCTGGCCAGCAGGATGCGCCCGCGCACCCTCGACGAGGTGGTCGGACAGGAGCACATCCTAGGTCCGGACCGTCTTCTCTCTAGAGCCATACGCGCGGACCGCATCGGATCGCTCATATTCTACGGCCCTCCCGGCACCGGGAAGACCACCCTGGCCCAGGTGATCGCGAACACCACCAGGTCCAGATTCGTTCAGATCAACGCCACCACCGCCGGCAAGAAGGACATGGAGGATGCCGTGAAGGGCGCCAAGGACGCCCTCGGCATGGAGGAGCGGCGCACCATCCTGTTCGTGGACGAGATCCACAGGTTCAACAAGGCGCAGCAGGACTACCTGCTGCCGTTCGTGGAGGACGGGACCGTCACCCTCATCGGCGCGACCACCGAGAACCCGTACTTCGAGGTCAACCGCGCCCTGGTGTCCAGGTCGAGGATATTCGAACTTAAGCCGCTCGGTCCGGAGGACCTCGAGAGGATCCTCCGCAGGGCCCTGGAGGACAAGGAACGCGGGCTAGGGAAGCTGAACGTCGTCGCGGACGACGATGCGATAACCTTCCTGGCGGACATCGCCAACGGCGACGCCCGCGCAGCCCTCAACGCGCTGGAGCTCGGAGCGCTGACCACCTCTCCCGGAGAGGACGGGAGGGTCAGGATAACCGCCGAAGTGGCATCCGAATGCATCCAGAAGCGCATCCTGAACTACGACCGCGAGGGGGACAACCACTACGACACCGTCTCGGCGTTCATCAAGAGCATGCGCGGATCGGATCCGGACGCCGCCGTGTACTATCTGGCGAGGATGCTCTACGCCGGCGAGGACGTGAGGTTCATCGCCCGCAGGATAATGATCTGCGCCTCGGAGGACGTGGGCAACGCGGACCCGAACGCGCTTGTCGTGGCGGTGTCCGCCGCACAGGCGGTGGAGAGGATCGGCATGCCCGAATCCCAGATCATCCTGTCCCAGGCCGCATCCTATGTGGCGTGCGCCCCCAAGAGCAACTCCGCCTGCGAGGCCATCTTCAAAGCGATGGATTCCGTGAAGAACGAGCCCACCGGCGGGATACCGCCGTACCTGAAGGACGCCCATTACAGCGGCGCCAAGGAGCTGGGGCGCGGCCTCACCTACATGTATCCCCACGACTACCCGAACCACTACGTCGACCAGCAGTACCTCCCCGATGAGCTCAGGGGGAGGAGGTTCTACGAGCCCTCCGACAACGGGTACGAGAAGGGCATCAGGCTCTGGCTCGAGAGGATCGGGAAGTATCCGAAGAAGGGCTGAATGCAATCCAGAAGCGCATCCTAATATCCCACCTCCCCGATGACAAGGACGGTATTCAGATGAGCGGATGGACGTACAGCAAATCCGGAGTGAACATCGACCAGAAATCCGAGGCCATCAAGGCCCTCGTTGACAAGGTCAGCTACAAGAGGGAGGGTCTCGGACAGGCGGTCCGCATCCCCGGACTCTTCGCCAGCCTCATCGATTTCGGCGACAGGTACATCACGCTCGCCACCGACGGGGTCGGATCCAAGCTGCTCATCGCCGAGGAGCTCGACAAATGGGACACCGTGGGGATCGACTGCATCGCCATGAACGTCAACGACACGATCTGCGTCAACGCCGTCCCCACATCCTTCGTCGATTACATCGCCATCGACAAGCCCGAGCCCCGCATCACCGAGGAGATCGGGATCGGACTCCAGAAGGGTGCGGAACTGTCCGACATGGAGATCGTCGGCGGGGAGATCGCGGTGCTCCCGGAGATCATCAACGGCGTGGACCTGTCCGGAACCTGCATGGGATACGTGGAGAAGGACAAGGTCATCACCGGCGACAGGTGCGCCGAAGGCGACCTTATCATCGGACTCGAGTCCTCCGGGATCCACTCCAACGGTCTCACCCTGGCGAGGAAGGTCCTCGAGGGCAACAACATCTCGCTGAAGGATTCCGTGAAGGGGATCAAATGCATCGGGGAGGAGCTCCTCACGCCCACCGAGATCTACGTCAGGCAGGTCCTGTCCATCACGGAGAAGCACGAGGTCCACGGACTGGTGGACATCACCGGCGGAGGCCTCAGGAACATCCTCAGGATGAGGAAGGGGCTGCGCTACGTGATCGACGACCCGATAAAGCCCGCCCCGGTGTTCGAGGCGCTGCAGGAGATCGGGGAGATCGAGACCAAGGAGATCTACCAGACCCTCAACATGAGCATGGGATTCACCATGATAGCCCCCGCCGACGAGGCGGAGCAGATCGCGTCCGAGAACAGGAACGCGAAGATCGTCGGCCGCGTCGAGAAGGGCGACGG
>CAVDQR010000092.1:2664-6092 GCA_963611065.1 Bacteroides ovatus | reverse complement strand
TTCCCCGAGGGGATCGACAACCCGTTCTTCATCGAGTCGAGGATCGACGTGATCCCCGGCGTCGTGGAGAACGGACTGTTCCTGAACACGGCGTTCGAGGCGCTGGTCTGCGACCGCGAAGGCAACGTCTCAGCGGCCTCCGAGATGCAGGCCCAGGGGGATGACGGACAGCAGTCCGCATGACCTCGCGTGCGATGATACTGTTATATATGACCCCCATATTAGCACGTCCCCGTTCACATTCTAGGTGATTCAAATGAAGATGCCCAGGACAATCAAGAGATACTGTCCCTACTGCAAGACCCACACCGAGCAGGAAGTGGAGAGGGTCAAGAAGAAGAAAGCCAGCGAGCTCAAATGGGGACAGAGGAGATTCAGAAAGGTCACCGCCGGTTACGGAGGTTTCCCGAGGCCCAAGCCCGAGGGAAGGGAGAAGCCCACCAAGAGGATCAACCTCAGGTACAGGTGCACCCAGTGCAAGAAGGCCAACATCTCCCCGTGCATCCGCGCGAAGAAATTCGAGCTTACGGAGTGATTCTAATGACCGGAGATTTCATCAAGGTTAAGTGCCCCGACTGCGGAGCAGAGCAGATCGTCTTCAAGAAGGCGGCCACCAAGGTCCCCTGCCACGTCTGCGGCTCCACCCTCGTCGTCCCGAAGGGCGGCGTCGGAGACATCAAGGGCGAGATCCTCGAGGTTGTCGGCTGATGGCAAGGGTCAGAGGCTTCCCGGAGAACGGCGAGCTCGTCGTGTGCACCGTGAAGAGCGTCAAGAACTTCGGCGCCTTCGTCTCACTCGACGAGTACGACGACAAGGAAGGATTCGTCCATGTCCGGGATGTTGCCACTGGCTGGGTAAAGTACATCAGGGACTACGTCAGGGAAGGTCAGAAAGTAGTCTGCAAGGTCCTGGGCGTGGACTCCTCGAAGGGCCACATCGACCTTTCCCTGAAAGCTGTCAACGACCACCAGAAGAGAGAGAAGATCCAGCAGTGGAAGAACGAGAAGAAGGCCGAGAAGCTCGTCGAGATCGTCGCCGAGAGGATGTCGATCTCCGTCGACAAGGCCTACGACCTGTTCGGAAACGAACTGCTGGAGGACTACGAGTCGCTCTACGACGCATTCGAGTCGGCGGTCGCCGAGACGGATGCGTTCCTCGAGGACTACGACGGCGAATGGATCGACACCTTCATGGAGGTGGCGAAGGAGAACGTCGCCGCCCCGTCGGTCCAGATCGACGGCATCCTCGAGATGACATCCTCCGCACCCAACGGCATGGAACTGGTCCGCAACGCGCTCCTGAAAGGGATGGCCGCCGCGGACGGCGCCGAGGCCGAGATCACGTGCGTCGGATGCCCGAGATACAGGGTCGTCGTCAAGGCGGCCGAGTACAAGGAGGCGGAGGAGATCATGAAAGAGGTCTCCAACGCCGCCATCAGCGACCTCGTGTCCAACGGAGGCACCGCCTCCCTGAAACGCGAGAGCAAATGAGCTCCCGCATGAGATTCTGCAGGAACTGCGGGCGCTACACCCTCGACGAGAGGTGCGGCGCCTGCGGATCCGATACCATCTGTCCGGTACCTCCCAAGTATTCTCCGGAGGACCGTCTGGGGAACTACCGTCGCAAGTCGACCGTGGATTCCTGGGATCGGAACCGACCGATCAAAGATCTGAACCGATCGAAGCGCCCCTTCCTGACCGGGGCGGGTTCCGTGCGCTCCTCCGCATAGGCGATGCGGTATTCCCCCTTGGGATACAGCTGGGAGAACGCCGCGAACGCTATCCACGACCTCAACGGACGACGGGATTCCATCGGAGGGACGTAGTAGTCGCGGACCGAAGGGGTCAGCAATGCGACCATGACGATCAGCACCATGGGCGTCACGTACAGCGGGTCGAGGGACACCAGACCGGACACGGCGATCCTCTCGGTCACCAGCGAACCCAGGATGGTCAGCGCCAGCAGGATGAACGACCCGCGGGCCGCCTTCTTCCATCCTGCGGGCTTCCTCGACGATAATCCGAACACCGCATCGACGGTGATCAGGATCATGGCGATCTCGATCACGAAGAAGATCAGATTCCAACTCGGCAGCGGACCGTCCGACGACTCCACCAGGAGCCCCATGGACAGCACGCAGATCTTGGCGAAGTACGTGATCATGATGAACATCAGGAAGGCCTCCGCGATGAGCACGCCTGCGGGCGTGCTGCGGGTCATCTCCGGGATGCCCCCGTCTTCGCTCCCTTCCTTCGAACGGCCGAACGCCATGGGACGCCGATGCTATTTCTACCGCTTTATCCTTACCGCGCCCCATGGAGCGGAACAAGGCTGCGGACGCGTTCGTGGACTGCGTCGTCCATCGCGGCGACCGGGACATGATGCTGAAGCCGTCCCTGTTCATCGCCGGCCTGTTCATCCCCGTCGTCATCGGCACGGCCGTCGCCTTCGCGGTGCTCTGGCTGGATTCGACGAACGGGAACCCGACGTTCCCCGAGGATCGCTACAGGGAATGCGTGACGGTCATGCTGCTCACCGCATTCACCGCCGAGGCCGCACTCTCCAGCTTCATGCTGTTCTGCGTCACCAGGAGGAACCGCAACCATCTGAAGAGGGACACGGAATGGATGGAGGCGCTGTCGGACTTCGTGGACTTCCACGGAGGCGATTCGGCTTCGATGAGGCGCACGGCCCTCGGGAACAGGAGCGTCATAGGCGGAACGGTGACCAATCTATCCATGGTCATATGGATCATCCTGACTTTGGCGCTGGTCGCCCTCGGGATCGGGATATTCCGCACCTACGACTCGGCGAGCCTGGACGGGGTGACCGTCACGGTCCTCGTCATGGCCGTCCCGGTCATGCTGATCCTCCTGGCGCAGTTCGCCATCACCGTCGGGAGCGTGTTCATCTTCCCTTCGAACCACGACGCCGTCCAGGCGAGGTTCACAGAGGAGTTCTCGGAGAAATGCGCCGGATTCGGTTTCAGGGTGGACAGCATGCAGCACACCGTCCACAGGCGCGACATCTGGCCCCATCTGATCCTGATCGTCGTCACCCTCGGATTGTACTCCTTCGTCTACCTGTTCATCTCGTGCAGGGAGATGAACAAGCATCTGGCCGAGCAGTGGGACTACGAGGAGATGCTGATGAGGAGGATCGTGGAATTCGAAGGCGGCACCGGGATCGAGTGCGTCGGGAAGGGCCGTAAGGACCTCTCCTGAATCGGGACTGTGCCTGGCCCGTCCCACCGAACCTCGGATGGGACACGATACCTTAAAATAAGGCCTAGGTATCCTTGGCTTGTCCCCACCTAGCTCAGCCTGGCTAGAGCGGCTGACTGTAGAGTGTTCTCGGGAATACCGATACAGCCGCTGAAATCAGCAGGTCCCCTGTTCAAATCAGGGGGTGGGGACCACTTTCTGCTC
>CAVDQR010000092.1:0-2413 GCA_963611065.1 Bacteroides ovatus | reverse complement strand
TGCAGTCCAAGTTCCCGGTGCTCGAGAGGGCGGATGTCCTGGGCTGCTGGGACGGGGAGGACCTCGTGTCGCAGATAGCCGTCTATCCCCTGAGGATGAACATCCATTCATCCGTCTACGACATCGGCCACATCACCAGCGTCTCCACCTATCCGGAGTACTCCGGGCGCGGGATCATGAAGCACCTCCTGCACCTTGGCCTCACCCGCATCCGCGAGAACGGCAGGTCCCTGGCGCTGCTGTTCCCCTATTCGATCCCGCTCTACAGGAAGTTCGGATGGGAGATCGTCTCCAACAAGATCTCCTACAAGGTCAAGGACACCCAGATCTACCCCGGGCGCAGGAAGGACCGCGCCCCCGGGTACGTCCGCAGGGTCTCATGGGACAATGCGGAGTTCATGAACCTCCACGCCCGCTTCGCGCTCAGGACCCACGGCTGCATCCTCAGGGACAGGATCGCATGGGAGGAGTACTGGAGATGGGACGAGGAGGACACCCTGGTCGCCGTGTACTACGACGAGGACGACGAGGCCATGGGATACATGGTGTATCTGATCAAGGAGGATGTGATGCACATCAAGGAGATGGTGTACCTCAGCATGGAGGCCCAGAAGGGCCTATGGGACTACATCAGCGCCCACTACTCCATGATCGACGAGGTCCGCGGGAACTCGTACCGCAACGAGCTCATGGCGTTCCTGCTGGAGGACGGCAACGTGACCGAGGCGATCCGCCCGTACATGATGGCCCGCATCGTGGATGTGGCGATGTTCTTCGAGGAATACAGGACGGACGACGCTGAAGCGGACGTGTGCATAGCGTTCGAGGTGGAGGACCCGTTCCTGGAGTGGAACAACGGGACGTTCGCGGTGCTCTTCCACGGGGGACGCGCCGAGGTGACGGACATGGAGCCGGATTACACCGTATCGCTGTCCATCGGTACCCTCTCCACGCTCCTCATGGGATACATGTCGGCGGCCCAATTGGAGAGATTGGAGAGGCTGAAGGGCTCCCACGACGCCGTGGAAGCGCTGGACGAGATCCTGATCCATGAGATCCCGTACATTTCCGATTACATTTGAACAATGTGTACAATGCGGAATGTCCAGGTGCAATCGCCCATAGTTTATATCATATGAGACGATGCGGGTATCGGTGGATGGATGGAGGAAGCGATTATACTCACAGCCCTGGCGCTCTTCACGCTCTTGGCCGCGGTATGCTCGATCGTTTTCAACAAACTCAAACTCCCTCCGCTCATCGGATACATCGTCGCAGGGATCATCCTGGTCAACGTCCTTTTCATCTACCAGGACGAGGAGACCATCAGGGTAGAAGAGGACATCATCTCGCTGCTGAAGGATATGGGGTTGGTCATGCTGATGTTCTGCATCGGCCTGGAGATCAACATCAAGAAGATCCGCAAGCAGGGTTCCTTCGCGATACTCGTCGCCGCCATCCAGCTGCCGCTCATGGTCTTCGGCGGATTCGTCGCGGGCACGTTCCTGGGCTACGACATGACGCAGTCCATCGTTCTGGGCGCCATCATCTCCGGTTCGTCCACGGCCGTCGTCATGGCCGTGCTGAAATCGCAGAACCGCCTGGATAGGGAGCACATCGAGATGCTCGTCCTGATCACCATCATGGAGGATATCGGCCAGGTCATCATCCTGTCCATGATCACCCCGCTGATGGCGAATTACGTGCTTCAGGCGGGCGGCGGTATGGATATCAACTCCATCATCGCGCTGATCGTCAAGATCCTGGCGTTCATGATCATCAGCATCGTCGTCGGACTGAAGGTGGTCCCGCGCATCATCAACTGGATATCGGACAACGTCTCGGACGAGATCCTCACGATCACATCCGTCGGACTGGCGTTCGGCATGGCGCTCCTGGCGACCTACGCCGGACTGTCCATGGCCATCGGAGCATTCCTGATGGGTATGATGGTCGCCAGCAGCAGGAAGGCCAAGGACATCAACCACAAGATCGAGCCCATGCGCGACCTGTTCATGGCTATCTTCTTCATCAGTATCGGAGCCGAGGTGTTCCCCGCCAGCATCCTGCTGGACAACATCTCGACCATCCTGATATTCTACGTCCTGTTCGCCGCCCTGAAGACCGCGACCGTGTTCTTCGCCTACTGGTTCGGGAACGAGTCCTGCAGGAACGGATTCCTATCGGCGACCGGACTGTGCGCCATGGGAGAATTCGCGTTCATCATCGCCGCGGAGGCATTGAACGACCAGGTGATAGACAACTCGTTCTACACCTCGGTCATCGGCGCCGCCCTGATCTCCATGATCATGCTGCCCATAATCTGCAGGTATGCGGACCGCATCTGGGACCGCTCCGTGGAGAGATGCCCCCGCAGGCTGTACGCGGGATGCTGTGCGGTGAACGAGGCCAG
>CAVDQR010000091.1:0-6202 GCA_963611065.1 Bacteroides ovatus | reverse complement strand
CTCGAAGTCCTCTATCGGGATGTCGTCGGGGATGTTCAGCTCCTTCAGCAGTTCCGCTTTCCTGGCGGCATCCAGCACCTCGCCGACCATCGCCTTCCTCTGCTCGCCCTTGGCGGCGGTGTTCTTGAACACCTCCTGCAACGGGCCGTCGATCGCCTCCAGCTCGTCGTACGTCCCCGCGCGGGCCATGGTCGGGCACATGTGCCCTATCAGGACGGCCTCGGAACGGCGCTTGCATTGGATCCCCTCGCCGGGGTCGTCGATCACGTACGGGTAGATGTTCGGGATGCTGTCCAGGACCAGGTCGGGGAAGCACTTCCCGGACAGTCCGACGCTCCTCCCGGGGAGCCATTCCAGGGTCCCGTGGGTCCCCACGTGTATGACCGCGTTCGTCCTGAAATCGTACTTGAGCCACCTGTAGAACGCCAGGTACTGATGGGGCATGGGGATCACGGGGTCGTGGTAGACGGCCTCCATCTGATCCGCCCAGGACCTGAGCGGCTGGAATCCGATGTAGATGTTCCCGTTGACGATCCCGGGGACGATGAACTTCCCGTCCTGTACGGACACGTTCCCGGGGGGCTCGCCCCAGCTCGCCTCCATGCGCTTCCTGTCGAACTCCGCCAGCTTCCCGTACTCCGGAAGGTACTCGGACATCGGGATCATATCCGCAGCTTTCTCGCGCACCCTCTCCTCCGAAGACCATTCGATGTCGTTGGTGATGTTGTCGAGGATCTCGTCGATCAGGTCCTTGGAGGTCTCCGGGACGTGGTCCACGGTGTATCCGAGGTCCCTGTACCTCTCGAGCATGTCCCTGACGCTCTGGATGGTGTCCAATCCCGCGGCCCCGCCGATCCTGCCGGATTCCGGCCTGGATTGGTACATCAGGATGGCTATCCTCCTGTCCTTCACGGGCGTGCGCTTCAGCTCGACCCACCTGCGGATCGTCTCCGACAGGTGCCTCACCCTGTCCGGCAGGGGCGTGTACATCTTCGGCGCCCCGCGGCCCTGCTCGTTGCTCGCGAAAGGCACCGTGATGATCTGCCCGTCCACCTCGGGCCATATGACATTCATGGAGAAGTCGGACTTCGAGATGCCCTCGGCGCTCTCCTCGTAGTCGGCGAAGTGCGTCGCCACGGACATCGCCTGGAACACGGGGACGTCGGTCAGCGTGTGGAAGTAGTTCTGCTCGTCCGGCGTGTACACGCCGGTGCAGTCGCGGGAGTTGTTCAGCTGGGAGAACGGCGTGGCGAGGATGATCGCGTCGACCCTGCAGCGGTCGCCGTCCATGCAGTACTTCCTCACGACCCTGATCGACCCCTCCTCCCCGACCGTGCGGGACGTGGTGTTCCCGAAGAACACCGGGATGACTTCCATCCCCCGGGATTCCAGCTCCCGGATGAACGCGTCGATGTGCTCCAGGTTGCCGTAGATCCAGAGGTTGGCCGTGAAAAGGAGCGCCACGGTCGGTTTCGACGGGTCGAGGCGCTTCAGATAATCCTCGAAAGCGATGTCGCGGGGGCAGTCCGGGTGGTAGATGCCGTCCGAGGGTTGCTCCTGCACTTCGGGGACGTCCCCTTCGCCCGTGAGCATCCTGTGCAGCCACATCACGATGGCCGCGTCGTTCTCCCGACCGCGTCCGCGGACGTACCCGCGGAGGCGCATGTACTCCTTGTCGTCGCCCTTGAAGAGGTCGCGGTAAACGAGCGACACATCCAGGTTCCCCGAGTAGATGTGGACGTATCCTTTGCACTCCTTCAGGACCTTCTCCCACTGCTCGAACCGGCGCATCCTCGTGGGGTCGGCCATGACCCTGACGAGGACCAGGTCGGCCTCCTTGGACCTCTTCACGAGCTCATGGTAGGTCAGCGGGTCCCCGTCGATCTCCCCGTCGTTGGCGCAGAACAGGTCGAGGTCCCATCCGTTCTCCCTGCAGACCTCCTCGGCGGGGGCGCGGAAGGTGGATGAGTCGACGCTCTGGATTGTGACGTAGACGATTCTCAGGGGCATTGTCGGATGTATCGTCCAATTCTTATTTCAAGAGGGAGTGGAAGAAACTTCGAATCCGAAAATGAGCAACTCATCTATCCGAAATCGGACAGATCATCTTTCCGAAAACGGAAAGAATGGACATAATTTCGCAGCATCGCTCCCGCGATAACCGCCAGTGCCAGCACACCGATGATGATCGCAGTCGGCCTGAGCGCTTTCTTCGCTACCCATGACATGATTTAGGAATTCCTAAACATGGATAAAAACCCTTCCCGACCCTCTGACCGTCTCCTGGGTCCATCGAGCTTAATCCGCCTCATTATATCGTTCGAGTTGGATGCGCCAACCAGTAAGATGATACCATGGAGAAACTGCTGTTCCCGTTCGTTTCCATCGTCGGCCAGGACGAGATGAAGAGGGCCCTGCTGCTCAACATAATCGATCCCGGCATCGGCGGCGCGCTCATCAAAGGGGAGAAGGGCACCGCCAAATCCACGACGGTCCGTTCCCTGGCCCAGATCCTCCCGCCCATGGACTCCGTGACCGGATGCCCGTTCAACTGCGACCCCTCCCGTCCGGACAGGCTCTGCCCGTACTGCGCGGAGAAGTATGCGAAGGACGGGAAGCTGGAGCACTCCGAGCAGCCCATGCGCGTGGTGGAGCTCCCCCTGAGCGCCACCGAGGACCGCGTCTCCGGAACCCTCGATATCGAGCACGTCCTCAAGACCGGGGAGAAGAGGTTCGAGCCCGGGGTCCTGGCGCAGGCTAACGGGAATCTCCTGTACGTGGATGAGGTGAATCTTCTGGACGACCACATCGTCGACCTCCTGCTGGATTCCGCCGCCATGGGCGTGAACTACGTGGAGAGGGAGGGGGTGTCGTTCTCCCACCCGTCGAGGTTCGTCCTGGTCGGTACGATGAATCCCGAGGAGGGCGAACTCAGGCCCCAGCTCCTGGACAGGTTCGGTCTGTCCGTGGAGGTCAAGGGGGACCGCGACACCGCCAAGAGGATGGAGGTCGTCCGCAGGAGGATGGCCTTCGACGACGACCCGAAGGCGTACACCGAAGGCGTCAAAGCCGAGACGGATGCGATGAGGGACAGGATCGTCAGAGCCAGACAGCTCCTCCCGAAGGTCGCCATCGGCGATTCGATCCTCGCTTCCGTGGTTTCCGTCACCACCCATTTCGGTGTGGACGGCCACAGGGCCGACATCACGATGATGAAGGCCGCCAAGGCGAACGCCGCCCTCGAGGGACGTCAGGATGTCACGAAGGACGACATCCGCGCGGTCGCGAACCTCGTCCTCTCCCACCGCATGAGGAGGCGCCCGTTCGAGGAGGAGGCCTTCGACCAGGAGGAGCTCGAGAGATGCCTGCAGGAGATCTGAGCTTCCCGTTCTCAGCCGTGTACGGGATGGACGACGCCAAGAGGGCGATCCTCTGCGCGTCGGTCAACCCGTCCATACGCACGGTGCTGATCCGCGGGGGCCCGGGATCCGCCAAGACCGTCCTGGCGAGGGCCGCGGGCGGATTGATCGGGAAGCGCGTGGTGAACGTCCCGCTGAACGTCACCGAGGAGATGCTCTTCGGCGGCATGGACGCGGAGGCGACCATGCGCGAGGGCCGTCCGGTGATGCAGAAGGGCGTGCTGGCCCAGGCAGACGGGAACATCCTGTACGTGGACGACGTCAATCTGCTGGATCAGAGGGTTCTCGCTTCGCTTCTGGACTGCGTGGCGAGCGGTCGCGTGGTCGTCGAGAGGGAAGGCGTCTCGGGCGAGTATCCGTGCGACACGCTGATGATCGCCACCATGAATCCCGAGGATTCCGACATCAGCTCGCATCTCCTGGACAGGTTCGACCTGTGCGCCTATTCGGACTTCCCCAACGGGGACGTCCGCGGGAGGGAGGAGGTGCTCCGCAGGAACGCGGAGTTCGTCTCCGACCCGGCTCATTTCATATCGATGTACGCCGAGGACGAGGAGAAGCTCAGGACCGATATCGAGCGCGCACGCAGGATCCTCCCGCTCGTCACGATATCGGACGATCTGCTCGGAGTCGCGGTGGAACTGTCCGCCAAGGTCTGCGCCGACGGGTTCCGCGGGGACATCGCCATGGCCGAGACGTCATCCGCGCTCGCCGCCCTCAACGGGAGGGACGAGGTCATGAGGAAGGATGTGGAGGAGGCCGCGATGATCTGCTTGGCTCATCGTCGCAACTACTCCCAGCCGCCCCCTCCGCCGGAGCCTCCCGAACCGCCCGAGCAGGACGACGACCGGCAGGAAGACAATCAGGATCAGCAGGATCCTGATCAGACCCCTCCGGAGCCCCCCGAGAGGGACGAGCGGGAGCCGGAGAAGGACGAGAACGACGTCCCGCCCCCGCCGGAGGACCTCCAGCAGATGCTGGAGGAGATGATGTTCGAGATCGGGGAGCAGTTCCGCGTGATCGACTACCTCCAGGACGGTCGCAGGATAATCCGCACCACGTCGAGCCGCAAGGGTCGCAGGGCGATGGCCGAGAGCAACGACTCCTCGGGACGCTACGCCCGCTCCAGGATCCCGGAGGGCCGCGTATCGGATGTGGCGTTCGACGCCACCGTCCGCGCGGCGGCGCCGTATCAGAAGGGCAGGGACCATGCCGGCCTCGCCGTATCGATAGAGAAGCAGGACATACGTCGGAAGGTGAGGGAGAGGAGGTCCGGATGCACCATCCTGTTCCTGGTGGACGCCAGCGGTTCGCTGGGGGTCCGCAGGAGGATGGCGGCCGTGAAGGGAGCCGTCCTTTCCATGCTCCGCGACAGCTACGTCAAGAGGGACAGGATAGGTCTGATGGCCTTCAGGCGCGATTCCGCCGAACTCATCCTCCCGCCGACCAGGTCGGTGGAGTACAGCTACAGGAAGCTGGAGGAGCTGCCGACCGGGGGGAAGACCCCGTTGGGTCAGGCGTTGGTGACCGTCGGCGACTTCATGACGTCGTATTCCAGGAGCCATCCCGGCGAATCATGCTACATCGTCCTGATAACCGACGGCAGGGCAAACGTTCCTTTGAAAGAAGGTTCGGACGCCAACGAGGAGGCCAGGGAGCTCGCGAAGGACCTGGCGATCCCCCAGGTGAGATGGATAGTGGTGGACGCCAGCACCGGCTACATCCGCTTCGACAACGCCGAGAGGTTGGCGGCCGAGCTGGACGGCACCTACTTCCGCCTGGAGGACCTGAACGCCGACCGTCTGGCCGAATCGGTCAGATCGGTGATCGGGCGATCGCAGCTCCGATCCCGCGCGGGACAGGACCGTCTCGGTCACCTTGACGGTCCTCCCGCACCTGGCGGCGGCGTCCTGCACCATGCGCGTGAGGGCGCTGCAGCAGGGCACCTCCATCCTGATGACGATGGCTTCGTCGATGGGGTTGTTCTTCAGGATCTCCAGCACCTTGTCGAAGCGGGCGCGGTCGTCCAGCTTGGGGCAGCCGATGATCACGGGCTTCCCGGCGATCATCCTCTTCTTGAAATCGTCCATGACGAACGCGGTGCAGTCGGCGGCGAACACGATGGTCCCCTTGTACCTCTCGGACACCGGGGGCACCAGGGCCAGCTGGATGGGCCACTGGGGTCCGTCGGGGCCCATGGGGGCGCTCCCGGGGCAGGCCATCATGTGGATGTGCTCGTGGGTATGGGTTGGTTTGTGCTCCACGAAGGAGATCGCTCCCTGCGGGCACGCCGGCAGGCAGTCGCCCAATCCGTCGCAGTAGTCCGGCTTGACCAGTTTGGCTTTGCCGTCCACTATGGCGAGCGCGCCCTCGTGGCACGCCTTCACGCAGAGTCCGCAGCCGTCGCATTTCCCCTCATCGATCACGAGGTCCTTTCCTGACATGCGACCGATGAGGTCCTGCGTCCGTATATCGGTGTCGGATACAATTTCCGACTTCGCCCTAGCATCTAAGGTCGGAAGATTAGATAGCCAGTACCTGTCGCAATCATTTTATTGTCAGTACAGGTTGGCACTACCATCCAACAGTGAGTTCGATGGACATTCAGATTAAAGACGTGACCTTCAGCTACAAGGGCTGCGAAGACAGCCCCGTTCTACAGGGGGTCACGGTGGACATCAGGGAGCCGCAGGTCGTTTCCATTCTGGGACCCAACGGCGTAGGGAAATCGACGTTGATCCACTGCATCAACAAGATCCTCGAGCCGACCGGGGGCTGCGTGT
>CAVDQR010000090.1:0-6245 GCA_963611065.1 Bacteroides ovatus | reverse complement strand
TGTTCGTAAGGAAGAACAAGAACGACGAGGGCTCCAAGGAGTTCTACTACCTCGGCATGATGGACTTCGCCGGGTTCCTGACCGACGGGAAGCCTGTGGAGATCCGCTACAGGCTGAGGGATGCGGTCAGGTCGGATATCTTCGACTACCTGCTGAGCTGATATCCTCTATCGATTCCCCGGCGGCTTCCGTCGAACACCGCATCGCATTCATTCGATGCCCTCGAAGAGCTCCAGGAACCCTCCGTTCAGGAACCTCTCCTCTATGGCGTCGGCGTATCTCCTGCGGAAGCCCATCGCCCTGTCGGGCATGCCGGTGCGGGGGATGTCGGGGTCCCTCAGCGCCATGGCGATGGCCGCGATGAGCCCCTCTGCGGCCTCCGGCCCCTCGCCGTCCAGCAGGAACCACACGTCCCCGTCGAACTCGTCCTCCATCAGCACCGGGATCATCGCCTCCGGCTCGTGGTCGATGTCCACATGGTCGCACACCGTTCCCAGGACCCTGGACACGCGGTCGCGGATGTCCTCCGAGACCCTCCGCGTGAAACCGTCCGCGGTCTCCATGACGATCTCCTCCGCACCTTCGCCGTAGACGCCGACCAGCCTGCGGATGGTCTCCCTCAGCGCATCGGGCGACATGGTCCCCAGCAATCCCTCGAAATCGAAACCCCCTGTCATGCATCCGTCCTCCCTGAGGCCCGGATGCGATGGAACGCATCCTGGACCGTACAGATATGGATACGTATTCAAAAATATGTTCTTCCCGACATTGACACATATACGGAAGGCCTGGACGGTCCGAGAAGATGACGCTAAAAGAGGCCTACGAGAAGTGGAATTCGATCAGTCTCATACTGAGGATAGTCGCGGGACTGGTGATAGGCGTCATCCTGGCGCTGACGGTGCCGGACATCCTGCTGATATCCGCCTTCGGGGACGTGTTCATCGGGGCGCTCAAGGCGATCGCCCCGTTCCTGGTCTTCATACTGGTGCTGAACTCCCTGGCGAGGTCCACGTCCAACTACAGCGGTCACTTCAAGCTCATCATCGCGCTGTATCTGATCAGCACGATCATCGCCGCCGTCGTGGCGGTCGTCGCGTGTTCGTTCACCCATGTGACCGTCACGCTGGACATCCCGGGCGCGTCTGATGATTCGACCACGGACATCAGCCAGCTGATCTACAGCCTCCTGATGAAGCTCGTCGAGAACCCCGTATCGGCACTGATCAACGGGAACTACCTCGGCATCCTGTTCTGGGCCGTGCTCAGCGGATTGCTCATCAGGGCGTACTGCTCCGCATCCACGAAGGACATCGTCGGGGACCTGAGCACGCTGGTCACCGACATCGTCAAGCTGATCATCAGCTTCGCGCCCTTCGGAATCATGGGCCTGGTGTACACAGCGGTGTCCACCAACGGCATGGAGATCTTCTCGGAATACGGGATGCTGATCCTCGTCCTCGTCTCGTGCATGCTGTTCGTCACGTTCGTCACGAACCCGGCGATCGTCGCGTACCTGCTGAAGAGGAACCCGTACCCCCTCCTGCTGGTGTGCCTCCGCGATTCCGCCGTATCCGCGTTCTTCACCAGGAGTTCGGCCGCCAACATCCCCATGAACATGAAGCTCTGCGAGAAGATGGGCGTGGACGACGAGTTCTATTCCGTGTCCATCCCCCTGGGCGCGACGATAAACATGAACGGCGCCGCGATCACGATCACCGTCATGACCATGGTCGCCGCGGCCACCCTCGGCATGGACATCCCGATATGGCTGGCGGTCGCGCTGTCGGTCATCGCGACGATCGGCGCGTGCGGAGCATCCGGGGTCGCCGGAGGCTCGCTCCTCCTGATCCCCATGGCCTGCTCGCTGTTCGGCATATCCGACACCGTCGCCATGCAGATGGTCGCGATCGGATTCATCATCGGGGTCGTGCAGGACTCGTTCGAGACCGCCCTCAACTCGTCGGCCGACGCGTACTACACGATCGCGGCGGACAGATACATGAAGATGAAGAGCGGAGAGGAGCAGACCTGCGACGAGACTCTGTGAACTCCCGCATCCTCTCGGAAAAAACGCGCGGGATACCCCCTGCGTCGGACATACGTCCGGAACGAGAACGGATTCAGACTTCCTGGGCCGTCGCCACGATGAAGATCTCGTACTCGGGCTCGGATCCCTCGGGAGCGTTCTCGTTGTAGATCCCGAACGCCTCGTAATCCCCGAAAGTGCCCTCGTCGACGGAGATATCGAAATCATTGGACTCCGACCTCCTGCTGTGTCTCTTCGGCATCCCATTCGCCTCTGATGATAACGAGACCTTATCCCTATTTAAACGAGCCTTCCCGAGCATGGCCAGACGCCTTTTATACCTCCCCGATCCGACCCCTCCAGAATGCATAAGCCTGGCACATTCGAACATCCCGGACCGGCCCTCCGAAAACCCCGATAAACGCTGTTAAACCGACGTCTGGCTGCGGCCCCGCCGGACCCACCGATGCCTTTAACCCAGATGCGCCGTATCATGTCGCATGAAGTCCTCAAAGAGGATCGACGAGATCCCGATGTCGGGCATCCGCAAGATGTTCGACCTCGCCGGCCCGGGTTCGGTCAACCTCGGCCTGGGAGAACCCGACCTGAATCCCCCCGCGGAAGCGATCGAGGGGATGTGCGAAGCCTCCAGGCAGGGGAGGAACAAGTACGGCCCCACCGCCGGCATCCCCGAGCTCAGGGACGCCATCGCCGACTACTTCTCCAAGTTCGGGGAGATGAAGGGGAGCAACATCATGGTCACCCCCAGCGGGTCCACCGCCCTCCTCGAGGTGACGCAGAGCATGATCGACCCCGGCGACGAGGTCCTCGTCCCCAGCCCCGGATTCGTCATCTACGCGCCCCACGTCAGGCTCGCCGGCGGGACGCCCGTGGAGTACAGGCTCACGGACGACGGCACCTTCCAGCCCGACATGGACGACATCGTCTCCAAGATCACCCCGCGCACGACGATGATCATCGTCAACACCCCGTCGAACCCCACCGGAGGGGTCCTCACCCAGGAGTCCAAGGACGCCCTGGTCGACCTCGCCTGGGAGAAGGACATCACCATCCTGTCCGACGAGGTCTACTGCGAGTTCATCTACGAGGGCTCGCACGTCTCCTTCATGGACAGCCCCGAGTGCGCCGTCGTCGTCAACGGGTTCTCGAAGATGATGGCCGTCACCGGCTGGAGGATGGGATTCGTCTTCGCCAACGACGAGATGATGGAACCGCTGATCAAGATGCAGTACCACGTCTGCGCCAGCCCCAACATGCCCGCCATGTACGGCATCCTCGCCGCCCTGCCCCACATGCAGGGCTACCTGGACGACGCCCGCAGGACCTTCCGCGGGAGGCGCGACCTGATATGCAAGCGCATCAACGAGATCGACGGCATGTCCATCGAACCGCCCAAGGGCGCGTTCTACGCGTTCCCCGCTTACGAGCAGGACATCCTCTCGCAGGACCTGGCCAACGAGCTGGCCCGCGCGGGATTGATCTGCACCCCCGGATCCGCCTTCGGCACCTACGGCGAGAAGCACCTCAGGTTCTCCTACGCCGCGGACGAGGACAAGATCTCCAGGGGAATGGACATATTGTCGGACGTCATGTCCCGCCAGAAGTGATAGCATGGCAGGCGAACTCGACCCCAATGCGGATCTGTTCGGGGGTTCGGAACCCGTCGATCCGGAAAAGGAGCACATCGAACACACCTTCGGCAGGAACCCCAACAGGACCTCCGCCCTCTCCGACCTCTTCAGCAAGGAGATGATGGAGACCATCATGGCGGAGGAGGAGCTGCCCGACGAGGCCAAGCACCAGCTGATCTTCAAGATGACCGCCAACAGCGTCCTCGACGTGATCATGGAATCCGTGGACGCCGACACGCGCGAGGAGATCTGCGCGTGCCTGGACGGGTACATCGGGATGTGCATCGTCAACAAGAAGTTCGGAGTGGACCTCCTGGGCGAGATGTCCAAGGCCCTCATGAAGGTGGAGCAGGAGGAAGGGGAATCCGACGAGGACTTCGACCGCAGGCTCGGCGACATGGAGGAGCAGTGGTGGGGCATCCCGCAGCCCCAGCTCAACGGGCGCAACCCCAACGACGCCATCACCGAAGAGACCAGAAGGTACGGTCTGGACTGATGAGGTCCGAGTGGCATACAGCATCCGCGCCCGGGAAGTTCGTGATCCTGGGCGAGCACGCCGTCGTCTACGGCAAGCCGGCGATCACGCTGGCGGTCGACCAGAGGATGACCGTGGCCATACGCCGTTCCGATTGGAACACCATGAACGGCGAACGCCTCGACTTCCGCAGGCAGGCCCACCTCAGGCACCTGACGCGCAACCTCCGCCACGCCATCGACATGGTGTCGGTCAGCCAGATCCCGGTCGGTTCCGGGATGGGCTCCTCGGCGGCGCTCTGCGCGGCCGCGGCCATGGCGCTGGCGTCCCTCAACGGAGGTTCGCTCACCGAGGAGGAGGTCATGCGCGAGGCGTACGATGCGGAGTACTACGCCCAGGGGAACGGGAGTCCGATGGACGTCTCCACGAGCGTCCACGGAGGGGGACTGACGATCAACATGCCCGACGCCGGAGGGGAGTTCCTCTGGAAGGTCGAGCGCAACGGCAGGAGCTGGAGCTTCAACGACCTGAAGGTCCCGGAGATGACGTTCGTCATCGGGAACACCGGCATCCGCGCCCCGACCGGCCCGCAGGTGGACAAGGTCCACAGGTACATGGGCCGCTCCCACTTCGCGATCGAGGTGGTCGACGACATCGAGAAGGTGACGATCGAGGGCGGGAAGGCGCTGAAGGCCAACGACATAGAGCGCCTCGGACGCCTCATGACCGAGGACCACAAGCTCCTGTCCATCCTCGGGGTGTCCTGTGACGCCCTGAACAAACTGGTGAACGCGTCGCTCCCCTACTCCTACGGGGCGAAGCTGACCGGATCCGGCGGTGGAGGGTGCATGGTCGCCCTGACCGACCAGCCGGAGAAGGTGTGCGAAGCGATCGCGTCCCGCGGCGGGACGCCGTACATAGTCAAGACGGGAGGCGGAGGCGCCATGATGGAGCCGAAACCTCCGGAGATCAGGAGGAGGAGACGATGAGTTTCGCCATGATGCAGGAGATCGAGAAGATCAGACGCACGTGCATCCTCTGCGGGAGGTGCACGGCCGCATGCCCGTCATTCAAACACGGCGGGATCGACCCGATGGAGATCATGGCCGGGGGCGAGGGGGACCTGGACAAGTGCATCGTGTGCGGGACCTGCTCCCGCATCTGCTTCCGCTCCGACCCTTTCACCGTCATCAGGGACCTGATCTACATGGAGCAGGGCCTGTCCGTCTCGAAAACCTACGAAGAAACGGGATTCGTCCGCGCTCCGGCGGAGGACAGATGCGTCGAACCCGAATGGAAGGGGGACGACGCGTACGTCATGACCGGATGCGTGGTCAACGGCATGGCGCCGTTCATAGAGTTCGCGGCATCCGTCGCGATGGATGCGCTGGGCGTGAAGGCGGCCCGCCTCCCCTCGGAATCCTGCTGCCTCCATCCGATCCAGTTCATGGGGATGCCGGAGATCGAGAAGAGACGGCGCAAGGACGGCATGTGCTCCCCCGCGGGAGGGAAGGACATCGTCACCCTGTGCGCCGGCTGCAGCGAGGAGCTGGAGCCCGTCTACCAGCGGACGTCGCACATCATAGCGTTCCTCCACAGGCACCTGGACGACCTCCCGATGTTCGAAAGGACCGTCAGGGTCGGGATGGAGCCCGGATGCTCCGCCGAACACCTGAAGAAGGAGATGAAGGCCGTCCTCGAGGCGATGAACTGCGAGGTCGTGAACACCGAGATCGGCTGCTGCGGGAAGAACGCGCCCGTGAACGTCCCCCTCATGAAGGAGCGCGAGGAGGAGTGCGCCGGCGCCGAGGTCATCGTCGTCGGATGCCCCATGTGCTTCGTTAAATTCGATGCGCAGGAGAACGGCCTGCCGGTGGTCCATATCGCCGAGCTCGTCGCGGTTGCTGCGGGGAGGGAGGAGTCCCTCGGATTCCACAGGATCCCCGTGAAGCTCCGAAGTCGCTCCGATCCCGGGGCGCTCTAACTAATGAAGACCATCCTGTAATACTGACTGCAGTAGGCGCGCTTTATAAACTGACAGACGGCGTCCGTTCCCATGGATGGAAAACACGGATCCATGGGGCCCGCC
>CAVDQR010000089.1:0-6267 GCA_963611065.1 Bacteroides ovatus | reverse complement strand
GTGCTCCTCTCTGGACCCGTCGCGATCCTGGCGCTCGGAGCCTCCGAGGTTCCTCTGATATGCGCGCCCGAGGTCGAGGCGTGCTCGGAGACGGTCACAGAAACGATCAACGAATCCGCGACGGCAGAGCCGGTCGCGGAGGAGGAGAGGCCGCTGGTCACGTTCTCGTTCGGACCCCAGAGGGTCGGCGGGGACGGATGGACCGTCTGCTTCTCCTTCTGACACATAACGCTTCAAACGGTTTACCGCATCCGGACGCATCCGGGGGATCCATGCCCCCGGGGCGTCTCACTCTCGCACTCAGTTCCTTATTCCGTGCGTCGGATTATATAATCAAATAGTCTGGCCGTCCGCATGGAATATCTGCTCCAGATCCTCGTGACTCTGGTGGTGCTATACGCGCTGGCCCGCCTCGGCTCGGCCATCATCTCGCGTTTCGGTCTCCCCGGGCTCATCGGGGAGATACTCATCGGTGTCATCGTGGCCAATCTGGTCATCGGCGACTTCAACCTGATGGAAGACCTTCTGAATATGACGATGCCCGAGCCGGGCGATGCCGAGGACCACGGGAGCGGAGTGTATCCGATCGTCTACGCCCTCGCCGAGCTGGGAGTGATCTTCCTGCTGTTCATGGTGGGGCTCGAGACCAAGGTCTCCGACCTGCTGAGGTCCGGCAAGGCCGCGTTCTTCTGCGCCCTGTTCGGTGTGATCGTACCGTTCGTGATGGGATTCGTTCTCATCATGGCCACCGACGGCAACACCAACCACGCCCTGTTCCTGGGTGCGGCCATGGTCGCCACGTCCGTCGGGATAACGGCGAGGATCATCAAGGACCTCAACCTCATGGAGACCCGCGAGGCCAGGATCATAATCGCCGCGGCGGTCATCGACGATGTGCTCGGCATGATCGTGCTCGCCATCGTCAAGGGTATGGCGGAGAGCGACGGCTTCTCGATCCTCGGAGTGGTCTCGATCACCCTGCAGGCGGTCGTGTTCGTCCTGGCGATCATCGCGGTCTGCAAGTGGGTCATCCCTGTCCTCTACGACCGCATCGCGGCCCGCAGGGCGGCATCGGAAGGGAAGAAACGCATGACCGTCAACATGCTCGCGGTGTCCATCATCGTCTGCCTCGCCATGTCCGCCTTCGCCGAGGTCATCGGACTCGCGGCCATCATCGGGGCGTTCCTCGCCGGGATGATGTTCGCGGACCATGCGAGCGAGTGGGGCCTGGAGGAGAAGGTCGATTCGATCACAACGTTCCTCCTGTCGTTCTTCTTCCTCAACGTCGGTCTGCAGGTGGACATCTCCGCCATCGGGGGCACGTCGGTGCTCATCCTGGCCATCGTGACGATCGTCCTCGCGGTGATCTCCAAGCTCATCGGATGCAGCCTCGGCGCCAAGTTCGGGGACAGGTCCCTGGACGGTCAGTCCATGAGGATCATCGGATTCGGCATGGCCCCCAGGGGCGAGGTCGGGATCATCGTGGCCTCCATCGGTCTCGGTCTCGGAACCGAGATCATGTCCCAGGAGCTCTACGCCGTCGTGGTGCTCATGTCCGTGGTCACCACCATCATCGCTCCTCCGCTGATATCGAAGCTCTTCAAGGCCAAGTACGGCAACGAGGAGTACAGGATCCTGGAAGACCAGTCCTGATAAACCCATTAAAGCCGGCCTCCGGGCCGGCATTCTTCAACAAATCGGAAAGGAGAATATGCATCCGGAAAGGATGCGGTTCCCGTCAGAGCATCCGCTGGAGCATCGCTTTGACGGTTCTACACGCCCGACCTCTCAGAGGGGGGCGAAGGTGTTGAGAAGCAGGATGACGACGATCAGGCCGACCGCGATCCCGATGACGGTGCGCGGGCTGATCCTGATACCTTTCTCGTTCTCCGTGTCGAAGTACCTCATGAGGCCCGCGGAGGACTGGAAGCCCGTGTCGTTCTTCTTTGCCATGAATCGAGGCTATAGACGGTCCTTATAAAAACATTGTTCAGAGGCGTTCAGCGATGCCTTTATAGGGGAGCGCGCGCCAGCGCGCGACCGAAACCATATTCTATACCGTACCGATGGTCCGGCCGATCACAATGCACTGGGCAGATGTCATAGCCGAGGAGGTCGCGAACACTTGCGAGCGTCCCCTCATCGCCACGGGTATAAGCCCGACGGGTATCATCCACGTCGGCAGTCTGAGAGAAGCAATCACCGGAGAGTCGGTCCGCAGCGCCGTCGAGGCCAAAGGGAAGGACGTCCGTCTGATCTACCTCATCGATTCGTTCGACCCGCTGCGCAAGCGCTACGACTTCCTCCCCGAGGAGTTCGAGAAGTACGTCGGCATGCCCATCTGCAGGATCCCCTGCCCCTGCGGCAAGCACAGGAACTACGCGCACCACTTCGTGCAGCCCTTCCTGGACGCCGTCGATTCCCTCGGTGTGAAGTGCGAGATCATCTGGACCCACGAGCTCTACGAGAAGGGAGTATTCGCCGAGTGCATCGACAAGACCTTCCAGAAGAGACAGCAGATCATCCAGATCCTCCACGAGGTCACCGGCAAGGAGGCCAAGGAGGACTACGCGCCGTACAACCCCGTCTGCGAGGAGTGCGGCAGGTTCACCAAGCCGATCTTCGACACCTACCAGTTCCCGTACGTCGAGTACGACTGCATCTGCGGGCACCACGGCAAGGCGGACATCCGCAAGGCCGAGGGGAAGCTGACCTGGAGGCTCGAGTGGCCCGCCAAGTGGAAGGTGTTCGGCACATCCGCGGAGCCCTTCGGGAAGGACCACGCCGCCGCAGGCGGATCCTACGACTCCGGGAAGAGGATCATCGCCGAGATCTTCGACGGCAAGGCCCCGTACCCCATACCGTACGAGTTCGTCCAGCTGAAGGGCGTCGGACAGATGCACAAGTCCCTCGGATGCCCCGTCACCGGGCTCGATGCGATCAACATGACGCCCCCCGAGGTCCTCAACTACCTGTTCCTGAGGGTCAACCCCTCCAGGGCCATAGACTACGACTCCGGGATGGGCATGCTGGACATGTCCGACGAGTACGACAGGATGGAGCGCCTCTACTTCGGCGGCGAGTGGACCGAGTCGGAGGAGAACTCCGTCAGGGCCTACGCCATCGCGCAGCACAACCACATCCCCGCCAAGCTCCCGGTCCAGGTGTCCTACCGCCACCTGGTCAACCTGGTTCAGATGGCCGACGACTTCGACGGCGTGATGGAGATCCTCTCCCGCACCCAGGACATGTCTCAGGCCACCAAGGAGGACATCGACAGGCTCAAGAGGAGGATCTCCTGCGTCCGCTACTGGCTGAACGGATTCGCCCCGGACATGGTGAAGTTCTCCATCCTCCAGGCGATCCCGTCCGACGTCGAGATCTCCATGACCGAGAAGGTGTACTTCCAGGCCCTGGTCAAGAGGATGAACGACTGCGTCTGGGACGCGGAGACCATCTCCGGCGTCATCTCCGACATCGCCAAGCAGCAGCCCATCGGCACGAAGGGCGCGTTCAAGGCTCTGTACAAGATCTTCATCGGCAAGACGGCCGGTCCGAGGCTCGGATCGTTCCTCGCGTCGATGGATCAGAAGTTCGTGGTCAACAGGCTGATCCAGGCTTCGAACTGATCGGCCGCGGATCTGATCGAACGGATAACCCGTCCATTCCTTCAGACCGAGGGCGACCTCCAGCTCGGGGACGGTGAGCATGGGCTTGCCGTACCGGGCGGAGTCGTCCGTCGCCACACGGGGGCACGCCGTGCACACGTACGCATCCATCTGATAGGATGCGAGCGAATCCGGCGTGACCTCCTCCATGACCGCCGAGACGCATGTGCGTCCGGCGTCCTTTATCATCTTCTCCGCTTCGGCGGCGAGTTCGCGCCTGCATTGGCCCGTCTTGCTGCAGATTATGATCAGGAAGGATTGGGCATCCTTCGCAACTTGGATGGCGGCGAACCTGCGCCTTATCAGGCGGTCCCTGGACCCGCTCATGTCCCTCATCTCGCCAGTGACGGGATTCAGGACGTACACCGGCCTCCCGGCACCGAATGCGGCCGCCAGGGGGTGGAAGTCGCCTTCGCCGATGTACACGAAGCAGTCCACATCGTCGGAGACGCTCTCCGCGGAGGTGCAGTTGCATCCGAGGACCTGTCCGGGGTACATGATGCGGCTGTCGCCCATCCCGACGGCGACGACCTTCCCGACGGATTCCATGATCTCCCTCATCCGGGGGATGAGGTCGATGTACTGGATGGTCGCTAGGAGGCCGATCCTATCGGGGAGGTTCCCGATCGCTTCGCGCACCGCGTCGGCATCCAAGTCCACGTCGGAGCGGGCTTCGATGTACAGGACGTTGGGGTCGTCCCCCATGGAAGGTATGGCGGAATGCCCGTAATGGACCAACGCATCCGCCCATCCCCTGTAATCGAACAGGTCGCACGCGCCGTAGCACGGACGACCGATGATGAGGACCGAAGCACCGGTCCTTCCAGATATGAATTCAGAAATCTCCGGGGCCCTTATCTTCAGGCCCTCGGGAAGTTGGACCGCGACGGAGGAGAACCCTCCGTCGCCGATCCATTTCACAACCTTTTCGAGTTCTAGATCGAACATCGAGGTTTCACTTGACGTATTCCTCGCCCTTGTCGACATCTATGTAGCAAGGGGACGGGAACTTCATCGACGCCCTCCAGAGGGCGTCCTTGGCGACGGCGACCTTGTCGGCGGGGACGCTGACGGTCAGGATGGCCTGGTTGCGCTCGAGCCTGGCAGCGGTTCCGACGGTCTTTCCGAAGCCCTGGCGCATTCCGCTGGACACACGGTCCGCTCCTGCGCCGGTAGCGAGCTTGTTCTCCCTGAGGACGACGTGGGGGAAGGCCCTGACAACCATGTTGTAGTTGGGGGATCCGCACTGGGCGGTGAGGACCTTGTTGGCCGCGATACGGCCGGCCTCGATGGAGGTGTGCCTGACCTGGACCCTGTTCTTCACTTTGAGGGTGAGCGTGACGGGGAACTCGGCCTGCGGGTTGCCCATGACATACTGGCTGACCCTGCTGGCAGGAACTCCGCCCATGTACTCGCGGCGGGTGTACGCCTGTCCCTTGATCTGTCTGTACATCGATGCGGGCTTTCTTACCATTGTAAACCACCTTGAATTGTGACTCGAATCGGAACCTCAGGGCTCCGTAGATAAACGTGCCGATATCAGTTCCTCATATAATGGTTTCGTTCGAGACCGTCTATGTCTGACCCTTCTCTAACACTGTACGGTACGTGCGCGCGAGGGCCCGGCGTCCTCCGCGACGGACAACAGTGATAAATCGTTTCCCGCCCATGTCCCGGGCGATGCAGCAGTTCAATTTCCAGGTCGTCAACTCGGCGGACGCCGATGCCGACGTGCCCGTACTCGTGGCCGGACAGATCATGGTCGACATCCAGAACCTGCTCGCCGACGTGGGCGAGCTCATGGTGCGTCAGGAGCTCAGGACCCAGAACTCGCTGCCGGAGGGCATCAGGGAGCGCTTCACCCTCAGGATGAAGGGCTCCGGGGGCGCGGGCACCCGCACGGACGGGGCGTTGATCGAGGACGCCCTGGCGATGATGTGCTCGGAGCTCGACCGCGCCAACCTGAAATCCGATCACGAACAGCCCGGCAACCACATCGAGGCGATGGGGAGGTCGAGGATAGCCAGGGACGTGCTGGCTCTTGCGGACCATCTCGAGGGGTACACGCTGTCCTACGGCTCCGACGAGGCTATGAGGAGGTTCAGGATGAACTCCCGTCAGGCCCTGGAGAAGGAGTCCGTCGCGGACCCGTCCTCCGTACCCAGCGCCATCATAGGCGCGGTGTTCCGCGACCCCGTCAGGAAGAACCGCTGGGTCGTTTCCAACGGGATCGATTCCGTGCCCGCCTCCTTCTCGCCGGAGGTGTCCCAGGAGGACAGGGAGGCTTTCGAAGCGTTCGGCCCTCTCATCGTGGTCGGCACCGTTTCGCTGAACGAGGACGGGAGGCTCACAGGCATCAGGGATGTGACGAGCTGCTATCAGTTCCCGATCGTCAAGTTCCACAGGGTGATCGGAGCCGAGCGCGACATCCTCCTATTCAATCCCGTGTCGGCCTGCATCTCGCACAGCAGGGGCAAGGGGACCTGGACCCTCGTCAACGAGGATCTGGGTATATCCGTGACGAAGCCATCGTGGGATGATGCCGTCATGGCCTTCCACGAGTACTTCCTGTTCCTCTGGGAGACCTACGCCGAGTCCG
>CAVDQR010000088.1:0-6274 GCA_963611065.1 Bacteroides ovatus | reverse complement strand
GGATGATCCTGGGGTCGGCGGACATGAACCCGTCCACGTCGGTCCAGATCTCCAGCATGTCGGCGTCGATGGCGTTGGCGACCACCGCCGCGGAATAGTCGGATCCGCCGCGGCCGAACGTCAGCGGCCTCTTCTCGGAGTTGATGCCGTAGAATCCCGTGATGATGGGGACCGTCTCCATGGAGAGCAGGGGCCTGACCTTCATGGTCATCCCAGTGGCCGTGTTCAGCAGGTCGGCGGAGCCGTTGCCCGGCCTCCCGACCGCCACGATGCCCGCGTCCTCGGACGTGAGCGCCACGGACTTGATGCCCTGTCCCCTGAGGACGAAGGCGAGCATCAGGGAGGAGAACCTCTCCCCCTGGGACACGACCGCGTCCTTGTAGAACGGGTCCTCGCGGTCCGCCCTGAGGGCCTTCTCGAAGCCCTCCATGCGGGCATCGAACTCGACCATGAACTCCTTCATCTCCTCGTCGCCGAAGAGCTGGGCGGCGGTCATCAGGTGCTTGTTCCTGAACTGCTCCACGATTCCGTCGGGGTCGATCAGGGGGTTCTCCACCACGCTGACCAGGAAGTTGGTTATCCCGGACATGGCGGAGACCACCACTACGCGGTCCCCTTCGGTGTTCGACACTATGCCGGCCACTCTCTTGAGGGCCTCGGCGGAACCTACGCTGGTACCGCCGAACTTCATGACTGTGATCATCGGTAGTCACCTCTAATGCGATGCGTCCGCCCGGAACCGGGCGTCGGACGCTATGGATGTCGTTTTGGGGTCCTCGCGCGATCCCCAGGTCCTTCAGGACCGGGTCGATCCTCCTCTTGCCGTCGTCGGACAGAGGGGTCAGCGGGAGCCTGGGCTCCCCGGCGCCGTAGCCCATGAGGCCCATGACGTACTTCACCGGTATCGGGTTCGATTCGACGAACAGCGCGGAGAACAGCGGGAGGAGCTTGTCGTGTATGGCCCTGGCGGACACGACGTTCCCGTTCATCGCGTTCCTCACGAGGTCGGACATGAGCGCGGGGCAGCAGTTGCTCGCCACGGAGATCACGCCGTCGGCCCCCATGCAGGTGAGCGCGAGGGTGAGCGAATCGTCCCCGCTGAGGACCTCGAAGCCCTTGGGGCGGCGCCTGATGATGTCCTGGATCTGGGCCATGTTGCCGCTGGCCTCCTTGACGCCGTCGATGCCGTCCACCTCGGCCAGGCGCATGAGCGTGTCGGCCGAGACGTTGGACCCCGTCCTCCCGGGGATGTTGTAGACCACGACGGGGATGTCCACGGCGTCGGCGATGGCCGAGTAGTGCCTGTAGATGCCCTCCTGCGTGGGCTTGACGTAATAGGGGGAGATGGACAGTATCCCGTCGACCCCTATGTCCTGGGCGTTCCTGCTGAGATCCACGGCCTCGCGGGTGCAGTTGCTCCCCGCCCCGGCCAGGACCTTGGCCCTCTTGGCCTGGTCCCTGACGATCTCGACCACGCGGAGGTGCTCCTCGTGGCTCATCGTGGCCGATTCCCCGGTGCTCCCGCACGCGAGGAGGACGTCCACCCCGTTGGATTCCTGAAAGTCTACCAGGCGCCTCAGCGCCTCCTCGTCGACCGCCCCGTCCTTCCCGAACGGCGTGATCAGCGCGGTGCCTGTTCCTGCGAACATTGTGATCAAGCCTCTCCGTAATGCTCCTTCAGTATCAGTCTTGTCCTGGTGCTGAGGATGTTGTCGTAGCGCCTGACCCTCTCGATGATGTCGTTCAGGTGCTGCGACGATTCCACATCCACGATCGCGATGATGTCCTGGTCCCCCGTGACCTCGAAGACCTCGGTGACCCCGTCGTATCCGGCGAGCTCCCTGGCGATCTCCTGCGTGTCCGTGTTCACGGCGATGCTGATCTCCACCAGCGCCTTCACGTTCTTGGAGCTCGTCTTGATGGTGAAGCCCCTGATCACGCCCTCCTCGGTCATCTTGTGGACCCTGCTGCGGACGGTCCCCTCGGACACCCCCAGCTGGTTGGCTATCTCGACGAAGGGACATCTGGAGTCCTTCTTGAGCAGCTCTATGATCTTCTTGTCGAGATTGTCTATCATTTGGAATCATCACCTGCGGTCGGACCTATGGGGCGAGTGTAAAGCTCGTTTATATTTAATCTATGTTAATCGCGACCGTATCTATGATATCCGCAATCGCACGGGTCGGAAGAAGGGGGTAAAGGGTTTGGATTCTGCGGATTTCGCAGAATCAGTAGGATGACTGATATCCCGCTTGCCCGTTGTTGTGCGCGGGCTCGCTGAGGATGTCGACCTGTATCCTGTTGTAGGGGACGTTGATGTTGTCGTCCATGAGCTCCTGCCACACGAGCTCCCTGATCTGCCCGGCGTAGTGCGAGCTGTTGTCGTAGTCGTCGACGTAGCAGGACAGTCTGAACCTGATGCCGTTGTCGGCGAACTCGATGAGCCTCGATCCGGGCGGGGTGCAGGACCCGTCGACGATGACGTGCGGGTGCTTCCTGCCGGCCCTCTCCAGGCACGCCTTGACCTTGGGGATGTCCGAGTCGTAGGAGACGTCGATGTACACGAACACCCTGGTCCTGTGGTGGTTCTTGGTGAGGTTCACCAGGGTGGCCGAGGAGACCACGTTGTTCGGGATGGTGACTATCTGGTCCTTGTCCCAGTTCTCGAACTCGGTGTACATCAGCCTGACCTTGTGGACGATGTACGACGTTCCCGCGATCTGGACGAAGTCGCCCTTCTTGAACGGGCGGGTAGCCAGCAGGACGATTCCGCTGAAGAACTGGTTGAGGGTGTTCTGGGCTCCGAGGGTGATTCCCAAAGTGACCACACCCGCGCTGACCATGATCCCGGCGAGGTCCACCCCGAACGCGGCCAGTGCGGCGCAGACGGCGACGACGCCGATGACGAGCTTCCCGATCATCTTGAACAGCGGGAGCAGGGACATGTCCATGCCGTCCACGTCGGCGTTCTCGTCGAGTCCCTTCAGGAACGCGGATATGATGAACGTGTAGACCTGCCATGCTATGACCGCTCCCAGCACGACGTAGATGACGTTGGATATCGCGCCGACCATGTGGGACACCTCGGCGTTGGCCCCGACGATGTGGGCGCACTCGTTGAACGCGATGACGACCATCAGGGCGGTGATCGTGGCGGTGAGGCGCTTGGTCAGGCTCCTCTTCTCCTCGGGGGTCTTCCTCGCCCCCACGAAGTGGGTCAGCAGGGGGATGATGATCTCCGACATGATGATGGTGGCGATGATCCAGACGATCATGGTCACGCTGGCCGTGACCCAGGGGTTGTTGAGCGGGGCGTCGAAGGTGTTGGCGAAGACCCCGAAGAATTTGTTGTAGGAGCCGTCGTCCACGAAGACCGAGTGGATGGTGATGTTCAGGGGGATGCTCTTCTCGAGCAGGGCCGATTTGTCGTCCGATATGGATTTGGCGGCTATATGGATCGATCCGGACACGGTCGCATTGTCGGCGTAGTTGTTCGCGGACAGGATGACCGTCACGGTGGTGACCCTCGTCGAGGTGTCCAGGAGGCGTCCGGCGGAGCTGGTCACGGTGGCGCTGATGTCGTTGTTCAGTCCGGTGACCGAGATATCGCTGAGGATGATCTCGCTGTCGGTCGTGTTCTTGATGTAGATCTGGATCGTCTTGCTGTGCCCGCTGTCGAGGGCGATGTCGATGGATTCAGACCCGTCGGACGTGGAAACGATCACGTCTTTGTCCGAGAGGGCCTCCGACGGTTCAGCTACGAGGGGCGTGAACATCGCCAGCGCTACGATGATGGCGAGCGCCGCGAACGTCCTTCTGTGGTTCATATCATTGCCACAGCGACCTGGTATAAAGCGTGCTCGGACGACGGGATATCGGCTCCGAACGATTCGCTCTAACTAATGAAGACCGTCCTGTAATACTGCATGCAGTGCGAGCCCCTTTAAACCCCCCGTGCCAGGACGCCCCATGTTCATACGGACAGCAGCAACATGCGTCGCGGTCGCATTCATCGCGGCGATACTGGTATCGGCGGGCGTCTCGGATGTGCGCACCCGCAGGGTCAGCGATCTGCATTGGTCGCTCCTTCTCCTGATCGGGATACCGCTCGCGGCGATTCCGATCGGTGCGGATCACGGGGAGGTGGCGGCCGTCGCCTACGCGATGGCGGCGATGATGCTCGGACTCTACCTCCTCTCGCCCATGTTCTTCGGCGCCTCGGCGGCGATCCTCATCATAAGTTCGGGATTCGTGATCGCCGCAGCGGTCAGGGAGGGTGCCGGCGTGGAATGCGTGGCGGCGTTCTGCCAATTCGGCATATTCGTCGGATTGCATCTAAGCGGGCATCTGACCGGAGGGGCCGACGCGAAGTGCCTGGCCTCCCTGTCCCTGGTCCTCCCGGCATGGGCCGGCCCCGGGACGCCGTTCATAGTGCTGTCCGTCGCATTGGTCGCACTGGTCATGTCGGTCGCATGGGTGCCGGTCGTCTCGAGGATGAGGGGAGGCGGGGGATGCTCGTATCCCCGCGCGGTCGCGGACATCGATACGGCGACGGAATGGCCGACGGGATGGGAGTACGGAGGCGTGGCATCGTCATGCAGGCCGTCGTACGATCACGCCGAGGAGGTGGTCCGTTGTCTGCGGGACCTCGGGGTCCCGGAGGCCAGGGTGACGCCGGTGATACCCTTCGTGGCCTTCGTCGCGGCGGCGTTCATCCCGCTCGCGACGGGCCAGTTCCTCATCTGACGATGTACATGTCGCGTCCGCAGGACGCGCACCTGGTCCCTTCCAGTCCCACGACGTCGACCAGGTAGCCGAGCCTGCGGACCGCGACGCTCCCGCACTCCGGGCAGACGGTGTCGTCGGCGTCGTCCGACAGGGTGTTCCCCACGTAGACGAAGCTGAGGCCCCTCTCCATGCCGATCTCCCTGCATCTCAGGACCGTCTCCACCGGGGTCCATTGGACGTCGGTCATCTCGTTGTCCGGATGGAACCTGGTGAAATGCACCGGCACGTCGGCCGACAGATTCTCCAGCACCCAGGAGCAGAATCTCCCGACCTCCTCCTCGGAATCGTTCATCCCCGGGATCACGAGGTACGTGAGCTCCAGATGGACGCCTTCCGAGAACACGGTCTTCACCGAACGGAGGACGTCGTCCAGGTGCGCCCCGCACACCTTCATGTAGAAATCGTCGGTGAATCCCTTGACGTCGATGTTCATGGCATCCGCGATGGAGCACAGCACCCTGAGGGGCTCCTCGTTGACCAGGCCGTTGGTCACCAGGACCACCTCCAGCCTGGGATCCGCCCTCTTGACGTCGCGGATGTACTCGAACCAGATCATCGGTTCGTTGTAGGTGAATGCGATGACCTCCTGCCCTTCGCGCCTGCACATCTCCGCCAGCTCGGCCGGGGACTTGTAGGTGGTCCTCTTCTTGCCGGAGGGGAGCATGGATATGGCGTAGTTCTGGCAGTGGCGGCAGCTCATGTTGCATCCGATGCTGCCGACCGAGAAGCATCTGCCTCCCGGCCTGTAATGGAACAGGGGCTTCTTCTCCATGGGGTCCACGCACAGCGAGGACACCTTGCCGTAGGAGTATGCGACGAGCATGTCGTCGTCGGCCCTGCGGGAACCGCATCTGCCGTAGTTCCCGGGGGTTATCCTGCACCGATGGGGGCAGAGCCCGCAGATGTAGGCGTCCCCGTCGCGTTCGTAGTACGCCGATTCCACGCGCTCGGTATTCGCCATAGGGGATGTCCCTCCTATCGTCCCCGTCGATCAGATGCGGGGAGCCGGTCTCGTTGACTATCCCGATGATTTGGAACTCGACCTCGGCGTCGTACAGCTTCGACAGCCTGTCGGGGTCGGCGGTGAAGAGGAGCTCGTACTCCCCTCCCCATCCCAGGAGGATCTCCTCCACGGATCTGCCGGAGGCCCCGGCCATCTCGTCCACGGACGGTCCCTTGGGGATGAAGGACAGTTCGATCTCCATCCCGACCCCGGACATGGCGCACAGGGTGTTCAGCGCGGTCCCCAGTCCGTCGGACAGGTCCATGCAGGACGTCACCGCACCGGATTCGGCCATGGCTGCACCCTCGGCCACCCTCGGTACGGGGACGTAGAGGCATTGGCGGGCCTCGTCGGCGTCGATCCCCAGTTCCAACGACAGGAATCCCGCCGCCGGCCCTCCGATGGGGCCCGTGACGGCCACGACATCCCCGTCCTTCGCTCCGGAACGGAGCATGGGCCTCCTGCCGTCCATCTCGCCCAGGG
>CAVDQR010000087.1:0-6279 GCA_963611065.1 Bacteroides ovatus | reverse complement strand
GAACGGGGGCGCACGATATGGGTGCGTCCCCGAATCCCGGCCGGACGGGAAAATGTCCGGTCGGACTTTCTCAAAGGAAAAGGGCGGGGATCCCCCGCCGGTAGAAGTGAAAGAGCCGTCAGTTGGACCAGTAGGGCTTCTTGACGAACTTGTGCGCCATCAGCACGGCGGTGGTGGCCTCTCCCATCGCGGTGGTGATCTGCTTGAACTTGCCGGGGTAGCTCACGACGTCCCCGCAGGCGAAGATCCCGGGGCGGCTGGTGCTCATGTCGAAGCCGACCTTGATGAGCCCGTCCTCGTTGAGCTCCAGGTTCCAGACCTTCAGGTCCTCCAGGTCCGCGGAGATGCCGATGTTGATGACCGCCAGGTCCGTGGGCACGACCATCTCCTCGCCGTCGACCGACAGGGTGACGGACTCGACGTGGTCGGATCCGTTGATCGACACGAGGTTCGCGTTCATGATGGCCCTGATCTCGCTCTCCTTGAGGTGGTTCACGGTCGATTCGTCGGCCCTGAACTCCGGCCTCCTGTGCACGATGGTGGTGTCCGTGACGGAATCGGCGATCAGGGCCATGTCGATGGCGCTGTTCCCTCCTCCGAACATGGTGACCTTCTTGCCGACCAGCTCCTCCTTCACGGGGAGGATGTACGTGACGCCCTTTCCGAAGAACTCCTCCTCGCCGGGGCATCCCATCTTCTTGGGCTTGAAACTGCCCATCCCGATGGCCACGATGACGGATTTGGTGTGATACTCGCCGGCGGGGGTCTTGACGATGAGCTCCCCGTCGCCGTTCAGGATCTCGTTCACCTTCTCGTTCTCGTGGATCTCGCATTCCGAGGACTCGGCCTGGGCGTAGAGCTTGTCCGAGAGCTTCCTCGCCTGGATGGTCTCGAATCCCGGGTAGTTGTGGATACCCTTCTCGGGATAGAGGCTGACCAGCTGGCCTCCGACGCGTCCGGAATCGAGGATGAGGGTCTTCATGAGTTTCGATCTGGCATAGATGCCAGCGGTGAGACCGGCGCATCCCGCTCCTATAATGACGACGTCGTAGCACATTAGGCCCTCCGAATCTGGTATGAATATAAAAAACAACCCGCCTTTTCATGCGAACTGGGTTCGGTTATGGCCATATTTCTCCGAATAACGATAGGAATCCTGCGGAATCCGTAGGAATCGTCGCGATGTCCGACAGCATCGCGTTGGATGGGTTAACGGACATTTCGCGAACCGTATCCGTATTTACGCTCCGAAGCCGATGGACTGGGCGTGGTACGATGATCTCTGACATATGCGACAAGGAGCTCTGCACGGAGAAGCTCATGAACATGATCCTGGACGTGATAGATGATATCATAATCATCCACGACACGGAGCATATCATCGTCTGGATGAACAGGGCCGCCGAGAACGCATTCGGGATTTCGGTGGACGAGGCGATCGGGACCAAGTGCTACAACCTCTTCGGATACACCATGCCGTGCCCCGACTGCACCGTGAGCACCATGAGCTTCGGCAGACCCAGTCAGAAGGTCGTCCGCAGGATCCCCAGGACGGGGAAGACGTACGACTGCTCCACCATCACATACTGCGAGGACGGCGAGATCAAGATGGTCGTCCAGCATCTCCGCGAGTCGTGCGGGGACGAGGAACAACGTCAGTGTTAACTACGGGCAGTGGGATTCGTCGGCATGGATACCGAACTTTCGAGATTCATCGGAGTCGTGGCAGCGGCCGCCGTCTACCTCATCATCCTGGCGATCGCTAACCGCAAGAAACCCTCCTCGGAGTGATACTTTTGATTTCCGGGCCGGTCCAGACCAAGCACCGCGACCCCAGCGGGGCCCGTTCGGACCGGCTTCCCGGAGAAACCGCATGTCCGGAGGCCTTCCGATGGACATGCAACGTTCGAGGACCATCGCTCTCATCGTTCTGATGGCCGCGGCCGTCTGCGCGGTGGCCGGCCTGTTCCTCTATACCCGGGGATCCGTCATCCCGGGCGTCCTGCTCCTGATCATAGGGGTGGCGGTCGGGATGATCTGCATCACGGTGCTGAGGCTCATGAGCTGGGTGGACAATCCCTGGCTCGTGAACGAGGACGGTCGCAAGAAACGGCGATCGCGAAGAATCGAAAAGAAGATTTGAAGGGGTTTCGCCGAGGCCCCCGAAGGGTCCCCGACGTTCGATCTCAGAACCTGCTCCTGTCCCTGTCGGCGGGCTGGTGCTTTCTGAAGCAGTCCCTGCAGTAGACGGGCCTTCCCTGGGTGGGCTTGAACGGGACCTCGCACTCCTTTCCGCAGTCCGAGCAGACCGCCTTGAAGAACTCCCTGGGCCTGTCGTTGTCCCTGTAACCTCCGTATGCCATTTCCTTATCTCCTTGATTTTCAAGGTATCCCAATAATTCTCCCGCTCCCGTGGGAGTGGAGGTTACCCGAACGCCTTGAATGCCCCTATCCTCTCCCCGTATTTAAAAGAGGGCAAATTCCGTCTATCCAGTATGGTCGTTCCGGATCTCGGAGGTCCCCGCCGCAATCCGGGCACATCCAGATGCCCTTGTAGCAGACGAGCAGGTTCCCGCATCTGGGACAGGTCCTCGAACGTCCCTTCCTCTCGGGATCCAGGACGTTCTTCCTCGACAGGTCCTCGGAAGCCCATTTCAGGAGTTTGGAGAGCTCGCCGAAGCGGTCCTCCTTGTCCACGCCGTAGAATTGCAGGTTGTCCGCTTCGTTGTACAGGCGGGTGCGCATCTTGCCCAACGCGCGGGCCACATTGTTGTAAGTGGAGAATTTGATGTCCTTGTGCGGGAAGACGTTGTTCCTGTAGCGGACGTCGAGGTACTCGATGGACGAATCCAGGAACCTCTCGAACTCCGCCTCGTTCGGATAGACGGGGGTGCTGAGGATCAGGTCCTTCTTCGGGACCAGTTCGGGGTTCCTGGCGATGATCCTCTCGATCACCACGCGGACCTCGTCCCTCATGCTCCCTCCGACCTGGCCGTAGATCCTCCTCACATGGGGGAGGTCCTCGGCGCGGGCGATGGCCGCCATGCGACGGGCCGCCCTGAAGAATTCCGGACCGTGGTCGTGGTCCATGACATCGAGGAGGACCGGGATCGCCTCGTCGTCCTCCCTCATGGCGGTGAGGTACCCGAGGCAGGCCATTCCGACCTTGTCGCCCCGGGACCCGCGCATCTTGGAGATTTCGGTCATGACGGCGCGTTCGCGCACGTCCCCCAGGAGTGTGACGACCTCCGCCGTCACGCCGTTGTCCTCGAACTCCAGGTAGGGTCTGAGGAGCTTCAGCTTCTCCGGGTCGTAGTTGTTCACGAGCCATCTGTCCTCCGCGATGGAGCCCGGACGGCCGTGCATCGACAGGTCGACGTCCCTGAGGAACCTATCCAGATACTGGGCGTCGTCGACCGTCATCCTATCGCTTTCTCTCAGAGGTCCCTGGTCTCGAGGGCCTTCTTCAGGATGGCGGCCTCTTCGAGGGACAGGGTGACTCCCTTCCCCATCTTCTCGTGGTCGGGGGACCATTCCCTGATATCGTACTTGGGGTCCCTCTCGTTCCAGCTGATCATGTTGAGTTCCTTGGTCCAGCCTTTGGACGATTCGGAGAGGACGGCTATCTTCTCAACTATCTCGTAGACGATGTCGGGCATTTTCTATCGCGCGCGTGATTAGTTCCCTGTTTTATAATAGGTGGGTTGGGAGGCGGTGGGATCGGAGAGGAAGGTGGAAGCGTAAATGCCGTCATCCGTTTTGACGAAACGAACCTTCCATCCATAATGCTTATATTGATGCGATGACGAATGGCATCGTACGGTTTGATTGAATTGGCTCGAAATACAGCGCCGTCGGAGTGTGCCGAGAGCATATGATCGACACCCTGACAATTATCTACGTTCTGCTCATAGCTTTCCTGCTCGCCTGTTCCGCGTTCTTCTCCATGTCTGAGACCGCGTTCACCAGCGCGAACCAGGTCCGTCTCAAGAAGATGGCCCGCGACGGCGACAAGCGCGCCGAGCGCGCGGTCGCCATCCTCGAGGACTACGACAAGTTCCTGACGACGATCCTCATCGGGAACAACCTGGTGAACATCGCGGCCACCACCATCGCGACCCTCGTGTTCGCGGTGCTGCTCGGCGAGGCGACCGGATCCGTGGCGTCCACGGTGGTCATGACCCTGGTGGTCCTGACGTTCGGGGAGATCACCCCGAAGACCCTTGCCAAGAGGAGGCCCGAGAAGTACGTCCTGAAGGTCGTAGGGGTCGTCCGCGCCGTGGAGGTCCTGTTCTCCCCGCTGTCCTGGCTGTTCGGGAAGCTCACCCGTTTCATCGGCGAGAAGGCCGGAGGGACGGATTCCGCCGCTATGACGGAGGACGAGCTGGCCGTCATGATCGACGAGATCGAGGGGGACGGCGTGCTGGAGAAGACCGAGGGCGAGCTGATCAAGTCCGCCATGCGCTTCGACGACACCCCCGTGTCCGAGGTGTACGTCCCCAGGATGGACGTCGTAGCCATCGACTCGTCCGCCTCCTCCGAGGACCTCGGGAGGCTGTTCTCCGACACCGGCTTCTCCAGGATCCCGGTGTACGACGGGAGCATCGACAACATCGTCGGCGTGGCCTATGCGAAGGAGTTCTACTCCCGCATGTTCAACGGCGACGAGGTGAGGCTCAAGGAGATCGTGAAGCCGGTCAAGTACGTCCCGGAGACGATGAGCATCGCGGCCATCTTCAACGACTTCCAGAAGACCAAGGTCCATATCGCCGTGGTCCTGGACTCCTACGGGGGCACCATGGGGATAGTCACATTGGAGGACATCCTCGAGGAGCTCGTCGGGGAGATATGGGACGAGAGCGACGACATCCAGCAGGATGTGGCGCCCCAGGCCGACGGAACATGGCTGGTCAAGGGGACCGCGAACATCTACAACGCCATGGAGGAGGTCGGGGAGACCTTCGATCCCGGCGAATACGAGGATTACTCGGTGATGGGATACGTCTTCTACAGGCTCAACCGCGCCCCCGCGAGAGGGGACAGGGTGAGGTGCGGAGGCGTGGACATCACGGTGAAGACGGTGAAGGGCCGCAGGGCGGTCGAATGCGTCTTCGCCAAGAACGGCGTCGTTCAGGACGCCGAGGGATCGGCGGAAGCCTGATCCAAACCCGCCAGGAACTCCTTCAGGACCCTGGCGGCCACTTCTTTTCTCGCAGGATGCGCCTGGACCTTCCCGGTTATGGCGATGACGTCGCCGTGGTGGGCGGGTTCGTAGATGCCCTGGACCGCCTTCTGCTTGTCGAGCCTGATGTAGAACACGCAGTCCTCGTCGATCCTGTTGTCGATGTCCTCGAGGATCCACTGCCTGATCGGCTCGCCCAGGTCTGTGAAGAGCTTCCTGTACTGCCTCTGATGGGTGAGCCTCGCTTCGAGGATGCTCATGGCGTTGCCGTGCTCCCCGATGGATTCGTCCTCGGAGTACTCGTCGGCGTCGCCGAGGAGGTTCTCCATGACCTCCTCCAGGAGCTCCTTCCTCTCGGTGGCGTAGCAGAAGGTCTGGACCCTCATCCAGTGGAATGTGACGTTAGGCATGCTGTTCATCCTCCTTGTCGGCCGTCGGGATGGACGCGAGGAGCGATTCCGGATCCTGGGAGGATATGGTGACGATCCTCATCCCCCTGACCTTGATCGCGACGCCGGAATCCTCCCCGATGCGGGTGTAGTTCAGGCGCTTCACCCCTTTGAGGTCCCAGTTGGAGTAGCTCCTGATGTCGGCTAGCTCGCCGCATCTCTTCTCGAGCATCTCGTCCCGTCCGTAGATGCGCGTCCTGAAGAGATGGGCGACCTCCATCCTGTCGGGGTAGACGTCCACCCTCAGCTTCGCGACGAGACAGAATACGATCGCTACCGCGAAGATCAGGGCCGATGCGGCCGTCATCCACATTTCCGCTCCGGAAATCGGCATCGCGACGACCGCGACGATCAGCACGGCCGCGAGGATGTACGTGAGGTTCCGGGGGAGGAGCGGGCTCTCCTCGCTGTAGACGGCATCTTCCATGGTTCCGGGGATGGCGGTGCCGTTTATAAGGAGGCGGATTGGAGTCCGTCGGTGACGATTGTCGTAGTGGAAGTCAGATTATCCTGGCATCAGTAAGGTTTAGGGGTATTAGACCACCGTGTTGGTGTTCCATTCTGTGGCGACCGGTGAAGTCCCACGATTCACACTGAGGCCGCGGCCCCCGCGGCGCAGGATGTTCCTACTGGCATTCAGATCCCGAT
>CAVDQR010000086.1:0-6310 GCA_963611065.1 Bacteroides ovatus | reverse complement strand
GCCTACGCGTGGGCGGAGGACGTCCACGTGATATCCCATGGGAAGCACGTGTATTCGGGGGATCCGGAAGGGTTCTTCTCGGATGAGAAAGCGGTGCTCTCGGCGGGATTGGTGAGGCCGAGGATCGCCAAGCTGCACGATTCGCTGGGATTGGGCGGAGGCATGCCCAGGACCGCGTCGCAGCTGCTGGCTTGCACCGACGGTCCGATAGGGAGGATCCAGGTGCGTTCCACCGAGGACGGCCCCTGCGAGGCCGACGGGAGGTCCGTAGGGGTCTACGGATCGTCCGCGAGGAACACCCTGGCGGAATGGGGCGTGGAGGCGGACATCGCTTACGATGCCGTGGAGAGCGCATGCCGCATCGCGCTGAGCGGCGAGGACGTGCTGGTCTACGCCGGACCCAAGGCGGTCGGCAGGGTGCTGTCGAGGATCGACGCGCTGGCGGGATTCGGCAGATGCCCGGAGGTGGTGAGATGAACGAGTGCGTGATCCGGACCGAGGATGTGAAGTTCAACTACGAGGGCGAGGACCGCCCGTCCCTGGACGGCGTGTCCATCGGCATCAGGAAGGGCGTGAAGTCTGTCATCCTCGGAGCCAACGGCGCCGGGAAGTCCACCCTGTTCTACAATTTCAACGGCATCCTGTATCCAGACAAGGGGAAGGTGCTGATCAACGGGGAACCCGTGTCGTACCACAGGAAGGGGTTGAAGAAGCTCCGTTCCAAGGTGTCGGTGGTCCTCCAGAACCCCGACGACCAGGTGTTCGAGATGACCGTCCGTACCGATGTGGCGTACGGTCCGACCAATCTCGGATTGCCGCAGGACGAGGTCGACTCCCGCGTGGCGGAGGCGCTGCGCATGGTCGGTCTGACTGACTTCGCGGACAGGAACCCCCTGCAGCTGTCCTACGGGCAGAGGAAGAGGCTGGCCATCGCCGGAGCGCTGGCGATGCGTCCGGAGATCCTTATCATGGACGAGCCGACGGCCGGATTGGATGCCGCGATCGCTTCTGATTTGATGGAGCTGGCGGAGATCCTGCACGTCTCCGGCACGACCGTGGTGATCTCGACGCACGACGTCGACCTGGCGTACGCCTGGGCCGATGACATCCATGTGATGAGGCACGGGAAGCTCGTCTATTCCGGTGATCCGGACGTGTTCTTCGGGAACCGCGAGGACGTCTACAGCGTATCGCTGACGCCCCCGTCGTACTTCTCGATCAACCGCAACATGTCGAAGACCCGCGGGATGACCGAAGCGCCGTATCCGAAGACCGAGCCCCAGATGATGATGAAGTTCGACACAGGCTCCAGGGGGAAGCTGACCGTATGTCCGCCCGGGAGCGATGCGACGGGCGCATGCACCGGCGTGTACGGTCCGACCGCCCGCCGCGATTCGCCCGACGCCGATTACACTTCGGACGGGTTCGACTCCTGCGTGCGCAGGGTCCTGACGGGGGAGGATGCGGTCCTGTACTGCGACCCCGCGGATCTGAAGGCGGTACAGGCCAAGCTGGAGGGGCTCGGACGGTTCGGAGAGATGTTCGAGGTCGAATTCGTCCGACCGGAAAACGAAGGGAACAGTTGATATAGCGGATGAGCAATTATTGTTATGAAACATTAGGCGGCCACCGAGGCGGCCTAAGTTTTACTGCAACATCTGCAGCACCGTCAGGACTCTGATAACGAGTTCTGTTGCGATGACGCAGATCTGCAGCGCCAGGATTAGCTTTGTGACGGCCTGGTCCTGGCGCTCACCCCTTCCTGAGGAAGGACTGCTACGGTCGTCATATGCGTTGTTTAGGACTGTGCCTCACGACCATTCGTCGGGTATTGCATTACACAGGAGAGAAATCGAAGATGTTTGTCGGCGGCCCCCGATCCCGGGGACCGCCTGTTTATGATCAGAACGTGCGGACCTTGCCCTCGATGATCATGTCGCTGACCTTGTCGACGTTGTCGAGCCAGTCGGCGGTGATGGCCTCGGCGTCGGTCTTCCACTTGTGGAGGTTCGGGTCGGTCTCCGCGTTGGGGAGGACGATCTGAACGGACGCGTTGAGGGGCTCGGAGACGGGCTTCCCGATCTGGGAGAGCAGCCTGACGCGGATCTCGGCCTCGTTGGTGACCTTCTTCGCGACGTCCTCGGCGATGAGCTTGGACATGACGTTGTAGATCTTCCCGATGTGGGTGATCGGGTTCTTTCCGGAGGTGGCCTCCATGGACATGGGCCTGTACGGGGTGATCAGACCGTTGCACCTGTTGCCCCTTCCGACGGATCCGTCGTCGCCCATCTCCTGCGACATCCCGGTGCAGGTCAGGTAGTAGACCTTGCGGGCGTAGTCGTCGCCGGTGTTGATCTCGAGGTTGTACTCCAGGTCCTCGCTTCCGATGATCTTCAGCGCGTTGTCGTAGACCGCGTTGTACATGGACTCGATGGAGGACTTGTAGTGGTCGGCGTCGTCGATGCGCTTGTCGATCATGGCGCAGGCGATGGTGGTGGTGACCTTCTTCCCGACCCTGGAGGTCATGACCTTGACGTCCTGACCGGTCTCGGGGAGGGACTCCTTCATCTTCCCGTTGATGAACTCCTCGGTCTCGAGGGTGAGCCTGTCGGCGATGGAGTACGGGGCGTATCCGACTCCGAAGGAGGTGTCGTTCGCCTTGTGGCCGGATGCCTTGTACACGCCGGTCAGGTCGTCGGATCCCATTCCCAGCTTGGCGTCGAGGACGATCTCGGAATCGACGTCGAGGTTGGGGAAGGTCTTCTCCAGGTACTCCCTGGCCGCTTTGAGGGCCACGGGCTTGCAGGGCAGGGACTTCAGGTCCTCTCCCTCTCCGACGTGGGTGGTGGCGCGTCCGACGAGGAGGATGTAGGACGGGTCGATGATGGCTCCGCCTCCGAACCTGGGGGCGGCCTGTCCGGCTGCGATCTGCGTCTCGTCGGTGTTGTGGTGCAGGACGTGTCCGAACTCCTTCTTGTACATCTTGCACAGGGCGCGGGAGACCTGCTCGGCCAGGGCGTCGGCCACGCTGTCCGGGTGTCCGATACCTTTGCGCTCGACGATCTCGACCTCTTTCATGGGGACGGGGATCTCGTTGAGACCCTCGACGTAGATGTTCTTGGCCATGATAATTATAACTCCGGCAGTTGGGATTGGTTGGCTCTATATAACTGACGTGGCGAATATTATTCTTATAGGAATATCATGACCGTCGCATGAGGTTCCCGCCCGCATCGGATATCAGGAGGATCAGGAAGTCTTTGGATGTCACGCAGTCCGAACTGGCGAAGGAGTCCGGCGTCAGTCAGAGCACCATAGCGAAGATCGAGGGCGGGAGGACGTCCGCTTCGTACGATACGGTCGTGCGGCTGTTCGAGACCCTGGAGCAGCTGAGGAAGGGGCACGGCAGCGACATGAAGGCGATGGACGTCGCTTCCCACGACGTGGTATCCATAGAGAGCACCGCGCTGGTTCATCAGGCGTCGGACCTGATGAGGCGCACCGGATATTCCCAGCTGCCTGTGATAGACAACGGGGTGCCGGTGGGGAGCATATCCGAGAGGGGGATCTTCGAGCTTTTGAGAGAAGGGTCGACGATGGAGGAGCTCGGTCGCATGACCATAGCGAAGGTCATGAAGGAGCCGTTCCCGGTCGTGTCGGATACCGCCCCGATGTCCGCCGTGACCGGATTGATGGTGGGTTACAACGCCGTTCTGGTGTCCAGGAAGGGCGATATAATCGGCATGATAACGAACGCCGACATCCTCAAGCTTGTCTGAAGTCGGTCGCGCGGATCATCCTGCGGGTTATCTCGAACATCACCAGGTCGTCGGCCGCGTAGGATTCCGGAAAGATTGTTCTGGCTTCCGTCTCGAGGACCGAACGGTCCTCGTACCTGTGGCTGATATGGGTCATGAGGAGGCGTCCCACGTGCGCTTCCGATGCGATCCTGGCGGCCTGGAGGGCGGTGCTGTGGTTGTGCTCCACCGCGTTCCTTGCCTCGGATTCGGTGTATGTGGCCTCGTGTATCAGGATGTCGACGCCCCGGCAGGCCTCGACGGTCTCTTTGCAGGGTTTGGTGTCCCCGGTGTAGCAGACGCTCATCCCCGGAATCGGAGGCCCGACGACCTGCTCCGGTCTGACCCCTTTCACGGTCTCCCCGTTCTTCACGCGGGACATGTCCGAGCCGTCCTCGAGTCCCAGCGCCAGGGCCTTCTCGTGATCCAGTCTCCCGGGCTTGTCGCGGGCTTTGAGGACGTATCCCAGGGAACGGATCCCATGGTCGGTGCGGTAGCACTTCACGGAGAATCCCCTGATCCCGAACGACTCCCCGCCTTCGAGCTCGATGATCTCCAGGGGATACCCAGCTTCGCCCTCGGTGGCGGTCATCGCCGCCTCGACGAACGCTTTCAATCCCTCCGGTCCGTAGACCGACAGGGGGTTCTTGCGCTCGGAGAGGCCCATGGTCTGGATGAGACCGGGGAGGCCGAAGACATGGTCGCCGTGGAGATGGGTTATCAGGACGGCCCCGACCTTCATGAACGAGAAAGGCGAGACCATCAGCTGACGCTGCGTCCCCTCCCCGCAATCGAGGAGGGCTATATCGGAGCCGTCGCGGACCGCGACGGCGGATGTGGCGTGGTCCCTCGAGGGGACCGCCGCCGATGTGCCGAGGAACAGGATGTCCATCAGTAGTACTGGTCCAGTTCCCTGTCCGTCTTGGTCTCCTTCTTGTACTCCCTGTAGTGGTCCTTGCAGAGGTGGACGCTGCGGAGATCGGAGGATTTCAGCTCGAGTTTGGACCTGACGGCCTGTTTGATGTTGATCGAACGCTCGGCGGGCTTGCTGCAGCCGGCCACGTCGCACGACTCCTCGGTCGTGCCGTGCTTTGCCAATGCCATGCCGACCCAATCATGGGACCCGTAGATAACGTGTTCGAGTCTTCGTTCGATGCGTCCGGGTTTTCAACGGCTCTAAAGTCCCAACACTTCGGTCCGATATCCCCTTATATCCCGGGTCCCGATTCGAATCCATCAGAGGTGAACACACGTGTACAAGCTGATGGTGGCATTGATCGCCGTCCTCGTGGTCATCGTCGTCATCCTGGGAGCGTTCGCGTTCGTCTACGGCACGCGCCTCAGGACGATGGACACCATAGAGGAGGTCGAATCCTACGACGACGGCTTCGGGCTGTATTCCATGGATGTGAAGTACGACTACGACCTGGACCGCATCATATCCCGCGGCATAACCGACGACCAGAGCTATGTGGACGCGATCGTGAAGGAAGCGATCCCGTACCTCCCGGTGCATATCGAGGCCCCGCAGTTCGGATGCACGGCGTTCTCCATGTCCCTGGCCGACGGGGACAAGGTCATGGGGCGCAGCTACGACTTCAAGAACGACACGTCGGCGATGCTGGTGAGGTGCGACCCGAAGGACGGGTACTCCTCGATCGGTTTCGCCGCCCTGGACAACATCGGGACGAAGAACCCCTCGTCCTTCAAGGAGAAGCTCGCCTGCCTGACGGCCCCGTTCGTCTGTCTCGACGGGATCAACGAGAAGGGGGTGTCCATCGCCGTCCTGACATTGGACAGCAAGCCCACCCGTCAGGACAGCGGGAAGCCCACGATCGGGACGACGCTGGCGATCCGTCTGGTGCTCGACAGGGCAGCCTCCACCCAGGAGGCGGTGGAGCTGCTGGAGGAGTACGACATGTACGCCACCAGCGGGAGGGACTACCACTTCTACATCACCGATTCCACCGGGGACGGGCGCGTCGTGGAGTACGACTGCGACAGCGATACCCGCCAGATGACCGTTACCCCCACGGAGGCGGTGACCAACTTCTACTACATGTACACGGAGAAGGTCCAGCCCGATCAGAGGAACGAGCAGTACGGCCACGGGAAGGAGCGCTACAACAAGGCGATGGGCGTCATCGAAGCCACCCGCGGGACCGCCACGGCGGAGGACGCCTGGACCGCGTTGAACAAGGTGGCCCAGCCCAAGGATCCGAAGGATCCCACGAGCAACACGCAGTGGTCCATCGTGTACAACAACACCGACCTGACGGCGACGATCAGCATCAGGATGCACTGGGACGACAGGTTCGAGTACGATATGGAGTCCGGGAAGTTCGTGAAGCTGGAGTCCTGAAATCCCTTAGGCGGGCACGTCCCGCCGAATCCTCTTCTTCGATACCTGTCCGATTGGATACCGAAACCGACTTTTGCTCACTTTTTCCAGAAACTCGAACGCGGATGGGAGTTTCGTTCATTTTCGCCAGGAACTTCACTCACTGCAGGGG
>CAVDQR010000085.1:0-6373 GCA_963611065.1 Bacteroides ovatus | reverse complement strand
GTGGGATGACCTCTCCGACCGAGCGTTCATGGGGTGTTCCCGAAACGTTTATCTCGGACTTCGGAAGAGACGGGGGCCGGCGATTCAGTGACCCCGAGACAATGGCTGCCGCTCATCGGTCTGACTTTGTGCGTTTTCGTGTTCAATATGTCCGAATTCATGCCGATAGGTCTCCTGTCGGATATCTCGGCCGATTTCGGGATAAGCGAAGCGCAGACCGGCATGATCATCTCGATCTACGCCTGGGCCGTGGCCATCCTCTCGCTCCCGCTGATGCTCCTGCTCCGCAAGATGCAGTACCGCATGATGCTGCTGATGTGCGTGGGGCTGTTCGCCGCGTTCCAGTTCCTCGCAGGGGTCGCCAACAGCTACTGGATGCTGGTCTTCGCCCGTCTGGGGGTCGCCGTGGCCCACTCGATATTCTGGTCCATAGCCTCCCCTCTGGCGGTCCGCGTCGTCGCCCCCGAGCTGCAGAAGCTCGCCCTGAGCATGATCGCCGCCGGGACGTCCATCGCCATGATCATCGGACTCCCGCTGGGCAGGGTCATCGGGCTCGCCCTCGGATGGAGGATGTCGTTCATCGTCATCGCGCTGGCGTCCGTCGCCATCCTGATGCTCCTGGTCGCCGTGTTCCCGAAGGTCGACAACCCCGGGACTTTCACCCTGCGCCGCCTCCCGGACATCTTCAGGAACAGGGTCCTGGTCGGGATCTACGTGATGCTGGCGATCTACGTCACCGGATACTACACCGGATACAGCTACATCGAGCCGTTCCTCGCCCAGACCGCCGGGATGTCCGAGACGATGATCACCGTCGCACTGACCGTGTTCGGACTCGCCGGGATCGGCGGGAGCATGCTGTTCACCAAGGTCTACGACCGCACCCGCTACAGGTTCATCGCCATGGCCCTCATCGGCTCCGCGGTGTGCCTGGCGCTGCTCCTCCCGTCGACGGTGTCCATGGTGTGCGTCCTCGCGGTGTGCACCATGTGGGGATTCTTCGCCACGTCGTTCAACATCTCCTTCCAGAACGAGACGCTGAGGGCGTCCCCGTCCGATGCGACCGCGATCTCCATGTCCCTGTTCTCCGGGATCTTCAACGTCGGAATCGCCATGGGCTCCATAATCGGGGGAGCGGTCACCGACCACGGCTCCGTGGACCACATCGGGTACGTCGGTTCCGCGTTCGTCATAGTGGCCACGGTCATCGCTCTGACGTACGTGTTCCGCATGATGAGGCGCAGGGACGCCGAGAAGTCCACCACAGTCTGACGTGGGGGTTTAATACTTGAACAGTTGTTCACATGTTCAAGTGAGAAACCATGAAAGCGGTACTCAAGCTGGAAGGACTCTGCTGCGCCAACTGCGCCGCCAAGATCGAGAACGAAGTCAAGAAGATCGACGGGATCGAGGACGCCACCGTGTCCATCGTGACCCAGAAGATGACCATCAACGCCCCCGATGCGGAGATCGAGAGGATCGTCGAGGAAGCCTCCAGGATCGCCAAGAAGATCGAGGACGAGGTCAACATCGTCAGAATCAAGTGATCCGCATGAACGGATTCGAGAAGAGGATCCTCGCCGGCGCGTGCCTCTTCGCCGTCGGCCTGGTCCTCCACTACGCCGTCGATTCCCCCGGATGGGTCCAGCTCGCCGTCCTCGGCGCAGCGTACCTGGTGGTGGGATACGACGTCCTCCTCAAAGCGGCCAGGAACATCGGCCGCGGGAACTTCCTGGACGAGAACTTCCTGATGGCCATCGCCACCCTGGGGGCCTTCGCCATCCAGATGTATCCGGAGGCGGCCGCCGTCATGCTGTTCTTCCAGGTGGGGGAATGGTTCGAGAAGCGCGCCGTCGGGAGGACCAGGCAGTCCATAGCGGACCTGATGGACATCCAGCCGGACTTCGCCCACGTGGTGAGGAACGGCTCCACCGAGACCGTCGATCCGGAGGAGGTCGCCGTGGGCGACGTCATCGAGATCCTGCCCGGGGAGAAGGTCCCCCTGGACGGGAAGGTCATCTCCGGGGAATCCACGCTGGACACCAAGGCTTTGACCGGGGAGTCGGTCCCCAGGGACATCGGCGTCGGGGACGAGATCGTCTCCGGTACGATCAACATCTCCGCCGTGCTCAGGGTGGAGGTCTCCAGGGAGTACGAGGACTCCACGGTCGCCAAGGTCCTGGAGCTGGTGGAGGATTCCGTCGCCAGGAAGGCCCCCGCCGAGAGGTTCATCACCAAATTCGCCAGGTACTACACGCCCGCCGTGGTCGGCGCGGCGCTGGTCATCGCCGTCGTGCCCCCCCTGTTCGGATACGACTTCGTCACATGGCTCTACAGGGCCCTGACGTTCCTCGTGGTGTCCTGCCCGTGCGCCCTCGTCATATCCGTTCCGCTGAGCTACTTCTGCGGCATCGGGGCGGCGTCCAGGATGGGCGTGCTCATCAAGGGCGCCAGCTACATGGAGGCCATGTCGAGGATCCACGCGGTGGTGTTCGACAAGACCGGGACGCTCACCAAGGGGAGCTTCGAGATCTCCAAGGTCCACTCCATGGACGACGACTCCGACGGCCTGGTCGGCATGGCCGCGGCCGCGGAGGCGGTCTCCAACCACCCCATATCCAAATCCATCCAGAAGGCCGGCGCCGGATCCGTGGATCCGAACCGCGTCTCCTCCGCCGAGGAGGTCGCGGGGAAGGGCGTCCGCGCGGTGATCGACGGGTCGGAGATCATCGTCGGGAACCACAGACTGATGGACGACCACGGGATCGATTTCTGCCGCGAGGAGGTGGCGGGGACGAACATCCACGTCGCCATAGACGGGAGGTACCTCGGACACATCGTCGTCGCCGACGCCGTGAAGGAGGATTCCCGCGATGCGATATCGTCCCTGAGGGATATGGACGTCAAACAGACGGTCATGCTCTCCGGCGACTCCAAGCGCATCTGCGACGACATCGGGGGGAGGCTCGGCATCGACAGGATCGTCTGCGAGCTCCTGCCCGGGGACAAGACCGCCGAACTCGAGAAGGTCATGGCCGAGTGCCCTGCCGGTAAGGCCGTGGCCTTCGTCGGGGACGGCATCAACGACGCCCCGTCCCTCGCACGCGCCGACGTGGGGATCGCGATGGGAGGACTCGGATCCGACGCGGCCATCGAAGCCGCGGACGTGGTCATCATGGACGACGCCCCGTCGAAGATCCCCCAGTGCATCAGGCTGGCGAAGAAGGTCAACAGGATCGTCATTGAGAACATCGCCTTCGCGCTCATCGTGAAGTTCGGCATCATGGGCCTGACCCTCGTCGGGATGGCCGACATGTGGCTCGCGGTGTTCGGGGATGTCGGAGTGACGATCATCGCCGTGCTCAACGCCATGAGATGCATGCGCGTCAAGGACATGCCGCAGACGCCGTCCGCGGCGGCGAGCCCGGCTCCGCCTGAAACCCCCGGCCCCTACGGGGGCCATTTCTTTATCTTATCCTTCCGCATTGGACCTCCCATGGATGCGCTCTGCAAGGCCCTGGCCCTGCTGGCCGTCGCGATGGTCGTTCTGTCCCCCCTGTGTCTGGCGGAGGATTCGGATGCGGCCGAGCTTGACGGTCTTAAGCTGTACCAGGTCAATCCGAAGACATGCGAGGGAGTCTCCGTGCACAACTACGGGTCCTCCTCCGTCGATATGAAGGACTACTACATCTCCGACGGCGAGGGGAAGATCGTCTTCGACGAATCCCTGACCGTGGGGGCCGGACAGACATTGGTCCTGGCCTCCTCGCAGGCCGAAGGGAACTACTTCTCCAACCAGGACAACGTCGTCCTCTACAAGTCGGACGACAGGATCACGACTAGCAGCAACTTCGCCCTCAACGATTCCGGCGACGACGTCTACCTGTACAAGGGCGACACGCTCGTCGATGCCGTCTGCTACGGGAACAAGACGATCACGGATTCCTCCGCGTGGAACGGCGATCCGGTGAAGATCTACGGCAAGCGCTGCATCGAGCGCATCGGGGACTCCGACACCAACTCGGCTTCCGATTGGATCGTGCAGGGACGCACTTCCTACACATTCGATGCGGACCTGGAGTACGATGCGACGGTGACACCGTTCCTTCTGCCCAACAGCGGAGGCCTCCCCGTCCTCAGGACGCTGGAGAGCGCCGAGAAGAGCATCCGCGTCGAGATCTACATGATCTCGGACAAGAACGTGCTCTCGCTCCTCGTCGACAAGGCGGAGGCGGGAGTGGATGTGGATGTCCTCCTGGAGGCCAACCCCCTCGGGATGACCTCGCTGCAGTCCTGCTCCGGGCATCTCATGGCATTGATCGAGGCCGGGGCCGACGTCAGGCTGATCGATTCCGGGACCGAGCCCCGCTACGCCTACGACCACGCGAAATTCGCCATAGTCGACGGCGACACCACCGTCGTCATGTCCGAGAACTGGACCAGCGACAACCTGAACGGGAGCACCGTGGACAACATCTACGGCAGCAAGGTCCAGGGCAACCGCGGATGGGGAGTGGTCGTGGAGAGCGCGGGATACGCCGGCTTCATGAACGGCGTGTTCGAGAACGACTGGTGCATGGACTACGGGGATGTGGCCACCTACGCGAGCCAGTACCCCAACGTCACCGCCGGCGAGACCTACTACGTCTCCCCGACGTCCACCGCCACATTCCAGTCCTACAAGGCCAAGGTCACCCCTGTCCTCTCCAACGAGAGCTCCTACGCCGCGCTGGAGTACTACGCGTCCATCGCGGAGGAGCGCCTCTACTCCCAGCAGCAGAGCCTCGATTCCACCTACAAGGACCCGACGACCGACGGACCGCTAGGATTGTTCCACAGCGCCGCCGTCAGGAACGTCGAGACGAAGCTGATCCTCTCCGAGAATATCGATGAGACCACGGTCTTCGACATCAACGCCAAGAGCCTGATCAGCGCCGCCCGGATGACGACGCCCTATGTTCACAACAAGGGGGTCGTCTGCGACGATTACGTCTGGGTGTCGTCGATCAACTGGACCGAGAACTCCTTCAACAACAACAGGGAGGTCTGCGCGGTCATCAACTCCCCGGAGGTGGCGGACTTCTTCGCCGCCGCTTTCCTGGAGGATTTCGGGAACTGGTACACGTACGGCGGATTCAGCGTCGAGATGACAGAATTCCCCGAGAGCCTGAATCCCGGGGAGGAGTACACCGTATCCGTCAGCGTCACGCCGTCCAGCGGTTCGTACACCTACGTCTGGGATCTGGGCGACGGCTCCTCTCCGCGCACCACGACCGTCGGGAGGATCGTCTTCCAGGCCGTGGAGGGACAGCACACCATGACCGTGAGGATCACCGACTCCGACGGGGTCCAGAAGACCGTCACCAAGGATTACAGGGCCGGTTCCTCGACGGATACGGACGGTTCGAAGGATACCTCGAAGTTCATCACCATGATCAAGGACAACCTCTACATCGTCCTGATCATCGTCATCCTGCTCCTGTCCGCCATCGGCGCCGTCTCCAAGAGCGGCTCCAAGAAAAAGAAGAAGGGGAAGGGAAAGAGGAGATGACCGGGCTGATGGTCGCCAGGACCGCGGGAGCGGCCGACATCCCCGCGATGTACAGGATCTTCAACGGCAACCTGGACGACTATTTCGCCCCCGAGAACCTCGAATTCTTCATGCTCCAGTGGCCCCGCGGCCAGCTGGTCGCCGGACCGGTGACCGGCGGCACCGCCGGGGCCCTGAGCAGCTACATCCTGGAGGACAACACTGCATCCATCGCCCTTCTCGCTGTGGATGCGCCGTACCGCGGGATGGGGGCGGCATCGGCGATGCTCGATGCGCTGAGGATCGAATGCCTCAGGAACGGGATCCCCAGGATGCAGCTCGAGGCCCGCGTGACCAACGCGAAGGCCATCTCGTTCTACGAGAGGAGGGGGTTCAGGAGGACCTGCATCCTCCCGTCCCTCTACAGCGACGGCGGCGACGGGGTCAGGATGGTCCTGGACCTCAATCGCGCCTGAGAAGCAGATATACGACGATCGAAGCGACCACGACGATGGCCGCCGCCATCGCTATGTTCAGGCTCGTTCCGGACAGGAACCCGACGCCGTGCTCGTCATCGGACGACGCGACGGTCCTGAAGTAATAAGAGCCGTTGCCCGTGACGGCGAAGGTCAGCTCGGTCTTGGAATCCGATGTGATCCCCATCCTGTTCCCGCCGGAGTCGAACACCTGGGCCGTATGCCCGCCCGATATCTTCACCGGCGACGTCAGGGTCACGGTCATGGAGCCGGACGCGTAGGTATCGAACCCGCTGACGTACACATTCCAGCAGATGTCGAACCCGTCCCTCTCGAACGTCTCCACGGACACGACGAAGCAATCCCC
>CAVDQR010000084.1:3997-6418 GCA_963611065.1 Bacteroides ovatus | reverse complement strand
CCCCTCCTCCAGCCCCTCGTCCGGCTGCACGGCGCGGTGCGCCAGCAGGATCGCGATGATGCCGATTGGCACGTTGATGAAGAAGATCCAATGCCAGGATATGAGCTCGGTCAGCACAGCCCCCAATGTGGGCCCGACGGCCACTCCGAGCGACGTCCCCAGCACGACCAGGGCCATGGCAACGCCGATCTTCTCCTTCGGCAGGTACTTCACTCCGAGCATCACCGCGGATGATGCGAGCATCGCAGCTCCGACTCCCTGAACGGCCCTGAAGGCCAGCAGCATCGGGAATGCGGAGGACAGGCCGCACATGAGGGACCCGAACGTGAATATGGCCATCCCAGAGACGAGCACCTTCTTCAAGGCGCCCATGTCGCAGATCCTTCCGAACACCAGGATGAGCCCGGCCATCACGAGGAAATACACCGTGACGACCCATGAGGTGTCCCCCGTCCCGATGCCGAAGGACTCGGCGATATCGGGAAGGGCGACGTTCACGATGGTGCCGTCCAACCCGTCCAGGAACATGCTGATGGCTATGGTGGCCAGCAGCAGCCCGTGCCCGCTCTGCTTCATGGCCATGGCCTAATTGTTAGATACTATAAACTTTTTGAATCTCGGTGCAAAAGCGGCGCTATTGCCCGGTGCCGCTGAAGGCGATGAAGGGCCGCGGAGCCTCGGCAAGAGGCCCCCGGCCCGGAAAAGGATCAGTTGCGTGAGAACCTGGTGAACCCGGAGCACGGGAGGATGCCAATACCCTCCTTCTCCCACACGTCGCAGATCAGGTTGATGCCCAGCGAATCGGAGGACATGTGCCCGGAGATGACCATGTTGATGTTGTTCTTCTTGGCCTCCTCCAGATGGCTCTCGGGGAAGTGCATCCCCACCACGGTCCCGACTCCGGCCTGTGCGAACTTCTCGTAGATCTCCTTGGGCCCGGAGGTCCCTCCCGTCATCTTGCAGACGATCTTCCCGCAGCGTCCGTCCTTGGAACCGACCATGATCTTCGGCGGGCTGTTGTACTTGGCCGCCTGCCTGAACTCCGGCTCCTTGTACAGCCTGTCGATCAGGTCCCCCAGCGTCCTGGGGTCCGATTCCTCGAACATCTGCGTCATGTACCTCTGGACCATGTTGTCCGCAGGCGAGTGGACGTTGAACAGCGGGATCCCCAGCAGGCGCGCCGCATCGGCGCCCTGGTTGTAGTTGGATCCCATGACCCCCCTCAGGACCTCGTCCATGCGGCCCTTCATCAATCCCTCGGAGACATTGATCGGGACGCCGGCGTCGTGGTACATGTCGGTCTGCATCCACATGACCTCGGGGAAGCATGTGCGGGCGGTGCCGATGGGATGGTGGCCGACGACAGCGGAGATCGTCTTCCCCTTCTCCCTGAGCCTGTCGGCCAGCAGCATCTCCGCCGCTCCGATGTCCACTCCCCACATCAGCGTCTCGGCCTCGATCTCCTTGGCCTCCTCGGCCATGACGGAGAACCTGCAGTCCGCATAGGGGTTCCACAGCCTCTCCTGGTCGAAGAGCTCCTTGCGGTCCTCAGGCATCTTGTCGTAGGACTCCTTCGCATCGTCCAGCACCTTCCGGACCTCGGATTCCGGGCGGGGGTCGGCGGACATCCCTGTTCTTATCGCGAGCTCGTAGGCCTCGTACAGCTTCATGGCATCCGCTATCGCGGATGTGGTAGACTATTGTTGCGGAGAAAAGCCCGGATCAGCGATGGAAGGAATGGTTGGCCTTCACATAGTCCAGGGTGGCGGTGTTGCACAGGGACTCCACCATCCCGATGTGCGCCGGATCCGAAGATGCGGTGGCGCCCTTGAGGATGTAGGGGCAGATGTCGTGCTCCATCGCTCCGAAGTATGTGGCGAGCACGCAGAACCTGGAGACCAGTCCGCAAAGGACCACGCCGTCCACCCCCATGCCCTCCAGCCTGTCGGCCAGACCGGTGCCCCTGAAGGCGCTCATCTCCGACTTGTGGACGTTGATGTCGCTGCCGTCGAGGACGAGCCCGTCGATAGGGTCCACGGTGGCGTCTATGCCGACGAGCGGGGCCACAAGAGGGTCGTACCATACGGTGACCACGGGCCTCCTGGCCTCCCTGAACATGGCTGTGGCATCGTTTATGGCGGGGATCATGGCCTTCGCCGTCCCCCTGATCCCATCGTTCACCAGGAACCTCTTCTGGACATCGATGACGATGAGGGCCAGGTCCTTGTCCGCGATGTCGATGGACTCTATCATGGGACCGCCATCGCGTCAATCGTTCTTTAACCCGAGCGTCCGGAGCCGCCTTGACGTCATCCGTCCGTGTTCGCCTGAGACTTCTTCTCGTTGACCACGACCGCCAGGAATATGGCGACCGCCGTGAGAGCTATGCCCACGTACATGCAGAACACGAACCCGTCCAGG
>CAVDQR010000084.1:0-3987 GCA_963611065.1 Bacteroides ovatus | reverse complement strand
GTCCAGGAACACGCCGGAGGACAGCTCGTCTATGGCCGTCCCCGAGGAGCCGGAACCGAACCCGAACAGACCGGCGTACAGCGCCGTCCCCAATGCCGATCCGAAGTACATGAAGAAGGACATCAGCGAGGACGCCTTGGGACGGTCCTCGTCGGGCACGTTCTCCACCATCCTCCCGCCCATGGGCCCTCCTCCCATGCCCCACGTGGCCCCGAAGATGAACATGCTGGCCATCAGCAGGGCGATGGTGTCCTCTCCCACGAAGCAGAACATCACCGCGGCGATGAGCATCACGACGTTGGAGATGATGGCGAACGGCCTGTTCCCGATGCGGTCGGCCGCCTTCCCCACCCAGAGGCAGAACGCCAGAATGCCGAATGACGGCAGCAGGAGGTAGGCCCCGCTCTCCAGGGAGTCCATGCCGAACACCACCTTCAGGAGGAACGGCAGGAGGTACAGGCATCCCATGTAGACGAGGCTCTGGATGACCAGGACCAAAGTGGCGGCGTCCAGCTTCGGGAGCCTGAACAGGCTCAGCTTGAGGACGGGATCGACGGCCTTGCGCTCGATGCGGGAGAATATCCAGAACGCGACCAGCGATACGATCGCACAGATCCCCGATGCGGTCTGCAGCCCGTCGCTGGGGATCGATTCCAATGCATAGAGGCCGGCGATCATCGCTATGAAGAGCACCACCGACCCTCTGATGTCGAACCCGGACCCCGTGAACCCGGGATCCTTGGGGATCGCGTGCATCGCGAGGACCGCTCCGATCATCCCGATGGGGACGTTGATCAGGAATACCATATGCCAGCTGGCGACGTGCTCCAGGAAGCCTCCGGCCGCGGGCCCGATGGCCGATCCCAGGGATGTCCCCAGTATCCCGACGGAGAAGGCGAAGGTCGCCATCTTCTTCGGCAGGTACTTGACGCACAGCATGAACGCCGTCGTCGCGAGCAGGGCGGCCCCCACTCCCTGAGCGGCCCTGAACACCAGCAGGACAGAAAGGCTCTGCGACAGGGCGCAGGCCAGGGAGCTGAACGCGAACAGCAGCATCCCGATGACGAACAGGCGCCTGATGGCGCCGCTGTCGGCGATCTTCCCGAATATCAGGATGAGCCCGGCCATCATGAGGTAGTACACTGTGACGACCCATGACGCCGTCCCGGTGTCGACTCCGAAGGACCCGCCTATCTCGGGAATGACCACGTTGACGATGGTCCCGTCGAGACCGTCCACGAAGAGCGCCAGCGCGACGACCGAGAGCAGGAGCCACTGCTTGCCCCTGCTCTCCAGTATGGCATCCATGGACCCTCAGACTTGTTAGAATTATTTAACCATGCTCGGAAACCGCATCGGATGTTCCGGAGATTATTTCCTGGGGCAGGCCCCGAACAGCCTGACGGTCTTCTGCCCCCTCTCGTCGGTCTCGAACCTCGCATCGATGCTGAAGACCGTGCGCATGTTCTCCGGTGTCAGGACGTCCTCGGGCTTGCCTTCGGCGTAGATCCCCTTGTCGTGGATCAGGACGATCCTGTCGCAGTACCTCGCCACCATCGGCAGGTCGTGGGACACGATGACCACGGTCAATCCCTTCTTCCGGGACAGGTCGGACACCAGATCCAGCGCTTCGAACTGCATGTTGATGTCCAGATGCAGCGTGGGCTCGTCCATCAGGATGATCTCCGGGTCCTGCGCTATGGCGCGGGCGATGATGACCCTCTGCCTCTCCCCTCCGCTCATGGTGTTGATGAGGCGGTCCTTCATGTCCGAGATCCCGGTGAGCTCCATCGCCTCGTCCACGATCTCCTCGTCCCTGGAGGACGGTCCGCCGAGCATCCCCTGGAAGGGCATGCGCCCCATGGCGACCATGTCCCTGACGGTGAAGGCGAAGCGCACCTCGTTCGTCTGCGGAACGACGGCTATCGTCCTGGCGATGTCCTTCTTGGTCATATCCTCCAGGTCGGTTCCATCGAGCAGCACGCACCCGCCGTGGGGCGAGAGGTTCCTGTTGAGGTTCTTCAGCATGGTGGTCTTCCCGCACCCGTTGGGTCCGAGGATGCCCAGGATCTCGCCGTCCTCCACGTGGAGGTCCACCCCGTCCAGCACCAGGTGCTTGCCGTAGGTGTAGGTCAATCCTCTCGTTTCCAGCGTCATCCCCAGCCCACCTCCCTCCTCCTGCGGATGAGCAGGTAGATGAACACAGGGGCCCCGATCAGCGAAGTGGCGACTCCTATCGGCAGGGTGCCGTAGGCCGGGGCGATGATGTGCGCCATGTAGTCGCATATGAGTATGAAGCAGGCTCCGGCGACGACGCTCAGGGGCATGATGACGCGGTTGTCCGGTCCGAGCAGGATGCGGAGGATGTGCGGGATGACCAATCCGATGAATCCGATCACTCCCACGAAGGATACCGCCGCAGCGACGATCATCGTCGAGATCACCAGGACGAACAGCCTGGTGCGCTTCACATCCACGCCGAGGTCCATCGCGTGGGCGTCGCCGATCATCATGGCGTTCAGAGGCTTCGCCTGTGTGATGAGCAGCAACGAGCACACGGTGATGATCGGCGCTATGAACGCGATCTCCTCGAAATCGGCGTTGCCGAGGTTCCCCATGGACCAGAAGACGATGCCCTCCAGCTTCTCCCCGGCGATGAACGTCAGGAAGGATACCAGAGCGGACAGCAGCGAGGACACCGCCACTCCGGAGAGGATCAGCGTCTCGGTCCTCACAGCTCCTCCGGAGCGGGCCATCGTGTAGACCAATGCCATCGTTCCGAAGCAGGTGAAGAATGCGAGTACCGGTGTCGCGAGGATCGAGGGGATGAACGGGATGGTGAACATCATCCCGATGGCCGCACCCAGAGAGGCTCCCGACGAGAGCCCCAATATGTACGGGGAGGCCAGCGGGTTCCTGAAAACGGCCTGCATGGCCGCTCCCGTCACCGCCAATCCGGCGCCGATGAACACCCCCGCGACGACGCGGGGCGCGTTGACCTCCCTGACGATGATGTCGGAGGACCAGGTCCCCCTGCCCATCAGGGCGTCCCAGACCTGCGAGAACGAGTAGCTCTTGTCCGCGGACACCCAGGAGAGGTCCATGAAGACGCAGAAGAGGGCGAGCACGATGAAGACGGCGAGCACCGCCAGGATCTTCGTTCTCTTCCCGGGCTTCATGGTCGCCGAATTAGGAAAGGGGTTTATTAAGGGTGTTTACCCCCAGCTCAGGAGGTCTTCTTCATGAACACGTACGCCGCGACGCAGACGACCAGCACGATGACCGCGCCGACGGCCGCATAGAGCATGGTGTTGGACTTCGACTCGGGGACATCGGGCACATCGCCCTCGAACAGGTCGGGGTACATGGCGCAGGCCATGGTCCAGACCCCGTCCATGCTCTCGATGCTGTAGTTGTTCCAGATGGACTTCAGCGAGTAGACCTTGGTGTCGCCGATCAACTTCTGGAGGTCGGCGAGGTTCGCTTCGTTGTTGGCGATCTGACTGTCCGCGAAGATGATGGCGCCGGGATTGGCCGCAATCAGCTCGGTCAGGCTGGTCTCGTAAGTCGGCTTGGCCTTGAACAGGTCCACGGTGAACGCGTTGCCTCCGGCGGCGACAATCATCGACGTGGTCAGCGATCCGGTGTTGCCGACTTTGAAGACACCACCGGAGATCGTGACGTAGAACGCCTTGGTCTTGGTCTGGACATTATCCTCGATGGTATCGTTGATCATATCGACCATGTATTCCATCTGTTCGACAGAGTCGTGGATCTTGCCGGTGCACACCAGGGAGACGGTCTTCGCGAAGTCGATGACGTCGTCATACTCCTCGATGCTGTACCACCTGAGGACGTTCTTGAATCCCTTGTCCTCGAGGAACTCCGCTATGCTGTCCGTGTAGGTTCCGGATCCGGTCAGGAACACGGCGTCGTTTTCAAGGTCGAAGTTCCCTTTGGTGGGTTCGGCGGCGTCGACCATGTCGG
>CAVDQR010000083.1:0-6437 GCA_963611065.1 Bacteroides ovatus | reverse complement strand
GATTATTGATGAGCCCGAACTCGGGTTGTTCCCACAGGCCATGGTGTTCCTCACGGAGATGATCGAGATGGTCGGCAGGACGCGTCAGGTGATTGTATCCACCCAATCCACTGATCTGGTCGACGATTTCTCACCGGAGAACATCGTGGTGGTCGAGGACGAGGGCATGGGGACGACGTTCAGACGTCCCGACGCGGAACCGCTGAACCTCTGGCTCGAGGAAGATTACACTTTGGGCACCTTGTGGAAGAAGAACCTTCTCCGATGTGTCCGACCAGAGGATGCGGACAATCCCAACTCATTAATGTCGGCGGTCCGTTCACGCATCCATGGCAGACATTTCGGAGGCTGTCCTTCCGGAAACCCAGACGACCGAGGAGGGCCGTCTTTTCGAGAAGGAGTTCGACACCGTCCTCGGAGGGGAGAAGAAGGACCACCCCTGCTACATAGGCGGCTTCAAGATCGGTTCCGGCAACCTGTTCTATCTCGAGAGCCCCGTGGACCACACGATCCGCTACGGCTCGTTCCAGGAGCCGGAGAAGGGCACGATGAAGGCGGCGGTCGATGCCGCCGAGAGGTCGGTCAAGGAATGGGCCAAGGTCCCCGCCGAGAAGAGGGCCTCGTACTTCGCACCCTACCTGAACGGCCTCAAGGCCCGCAGGATGCACTACGCCGCGATGGTCTCCGTCGCATCCGGGATGACCCGCGAGGACGCCCTCAACGAGGTGGATTCGCTCATCGCCTCCCTCGTGTCCGTAACGGAGCAGGCGCCCGGTCTGAAGAAGGCCGGAGCCGGCGTGTGGGCCGTCATCACCGAGCACAGCTCCCCGCTCGCATCCCCCGTCGCATACGCGGTGGCCGCGATGGTCGCGGGGAACGCGGTCGTCATGAACCCGTCCAACAAGTGCCCCCTGCCCATATTCGATTTCTACTCCACGGTCGACAGGTCCGGACTCCCCGGCGGGGTGCTGAACCTGGTCGTCGACAGGAACGAGGAGGAGTCCACCCAGGAGCTCGCCAACGACATGAGGCTCCGCGGAGTGGTCGCCTCCGGCTCCGGCGACAGGATGGAGGACATGATGTTCCTCCAGGTGGACGACGAGCTCAGGTTCGTCAACAACCTCAAGGGCATGAGCCCCGCCCTGGTCTACCGCCCCGGCGACATGAAGGCGACCGCCCGCAGCATCATCGAGTCCGCGTTCTCCTACAGCGGTCAGCGCATCCACTCCTGCTCGAAGGTCATCGTCACCATGGACGAGCAGCAGAGGCTGGTGGACGCTCTCGTGGAGATCATGAAGGACCTCACGGTCGGCGAGCCGGTCTACGACAGGACGTTCACCGGACCCGTCATATCCGCCGACGCGGCGAAGAGGTTCAAGGACCTGGTGCTGGAGAACGCCCCGTTCGTCATCGCCAAGGCGCCCAGGTGCCTGGACACCGACCAGGAGAACTACGTCTCCCCGGTCATAGTCTCGGGACTGGACGAGGAGAACGAGCTTGGATACATGGATTCGGGGCTGCCGATCCTCGACGTGAAGGTCGTGGCCACCATGGACGAGGCGTTCGAGGAGCTCTCGAACACCGAGTGCGGCATGTCCGCCGGGATCTTCTCCAAGGACGCGAAGGTCATCTCCAGGTTCAAGGAGGAGGCCGACGCCCCCGTGCTGTACGTCAACGAGAGCAGCAGGAAGCTCAACCCGGTCGTCGGATTGGACCTCAAGTCATTCTGACGTCTTCCAGGACCCGGACGTTCCTCGCATGTCCCTTCAGGGACTTCACGAGGGCGTTCAGGTCCTTCTTCTTGAAACACCTGTTCGGATCGGACGGGGTCAGCAGGATGAATTCGGAATGTCCGGCGGACATGTCCGCGATCCCCAGAATATCTTCCGAGGTCATCCTCGTGCGGTCTAGGACCGGGCACACGGATACGCGGACGCCCTGGCGCAGCGCCACCTCGATGCTCTTCTGCCGGTCGGCGTCGGGGACGTCCACGAAACGGAACGCCACGCGGTCCACATAGCCGGCGCCGATGAGGTCGTCCAGCGCCCTGGGGTCGGAGCCGGACGTTACGACGATGAGGTGCGTGGTCGGCGGTCTGAACTCCCTGATGATGCGATGGATCCCGGGGATGGATTCTATGTCCCCGCCTTCCGGCACGAGCATGACGGCATCGATCGAATCCTTGTCGCCGCGGATGATGTTGGCGATCTCCGCGACGTTCTCGCCGTCGCCTTCGCCGTCGCTCAGGCGGACCACCGAGAGATACTCCCCCGGCCAAGAGACCGTGTCGATGCGTGAGAACCTGGTTATGTGCACTATGTGTCGGAATCCTAAGGATGTAAAAATCCTTGCGCTCCGACGGCTTCAGAGGTATGCGGGCCGTATGTTGTCCATCAGCATTTCCAGCACACGGCAGGACTGGATGTCCAGGTCGTCGAGTACCGCCAGGGTCCCTCCGGACAGGACGGACACCGAGGCCATCGACAGGGCGTACTCCCCAGACCAACCCCTGCATGCGATGGGCATTTCGGGGATGTCCCCAGATTCTATCATGCGTGCGATGCGGACGGTGGATTCCAGGCAGCCCTTCATGCTGACCGCGCACGGATCGACCACGACATCCTCGCATCCGAGGCCGGAGGCCAGGAACAGGAGTCCGGGCAGTTCCTCCGATACGGGGCAGGATATCGATACGGGGCATCCGAGGGACGCCGCGATGCCGATGATCTCCCTCTGATCCCCGTTCGGGGACATCAGGAGCGGACGCCTCCCGGGAAGGGCCTCCGCGGCGGTCAGGAGGTTGGATGGGATATCGGATTCCAGGATAATCCCCAATCCGAGGGATGCCGCCGAAACAGCGGTCCCGACGAACATGCCGGGATCCATCGCATCGTCCCTGACGCGCACGAAACGGAGCCTCCCAGCAGCCTCGGAGAGCATCGCCAGGATCTCCATGCGCTCCTCCGTCTGGTCCGGCAGCATGGCGTCGGACACGGTCAGCGCGAACGCGGGCGAATCCAGTCTGATTCCGTCGATCTCGGTCATGGTATCAGAGGTCCGCCAGCTCCTCCCCGTACACGCGGGCCATGTCGGCCGCGCCGGGTCCTCTCATTATCAGGGCATCGGCCCCGCACATCATAGCCGTCAAAGCGGCCTCGGCTTCCAGCATCGACGCCTCGCGGGCATCGCCGGGACACGAGTTCCAGACGGGCGTCGCATCGAACAGTATCGGTGCATCCGCCCCATCGTCGCCCTCCAGGGCGGCTATACGCAATTCCTTCATGGCTTCGAACGGCTCGGGGTCGGGGAACGCGCCGGTCACCAGGCGCATCCTCCTCCCGTCGGCGATCCCGGGGCTCGCCCGGACATGGTCCCCCTGAGGGGAATCAGAACCCATCAGAACGAGTATGGAATCATTCACGGCACATGCGACGGCATCAAGGACATCCCGGGTCCCGTCCACAGCGATGGGGAGGCAGGTCCTCCCGCATACAGTCCGAACGAGGGAGACCGCTTCATCGACATCCATGCCGGATGTCCTGATGCAGATCCCGTCGGCGCCGATCTCCTTCCACATGACGGCCCATTCGGCCGGGTCGGATGCGCGTCCGGAGAACATCTCCGCGACCAGGGGGTCGCACTGCGATGCGATCCCGAGCACCTCGCCGAAGACCATCGGCCTCCTGCGCCTGGCGCCGTCCTGGTCCAGGAACGGCAGCGTGCACGCCCCTCCCGCGATGTAGTCCCCCTTTCCGAGGACCACCTCCCTGAGCTGCCGGTGCGGTCCGGTCATCTGAACTCGGTGAACTCCTTCACGGTGTAGATCCCGTTCAGACCCTCCACGCTGTTGGGGAGCCTGTCGCGGATCTCGTCGAAGGACAGTTCGCTCTTGCCGATGTCCATCACGAGCTCGAGATACATGGTCTCGTAGCAGATCTTGACCTTGCTGAACACCGAGATGAGGTTGACGTTCCATCCGGCGATGACGTTGAGAACCTGCTCTATGCCGCCGGGGCAGTCGGGCATCTCCATGCCGGCCTTCACCAGGCGGGTGCCCTTCTTGAAGAACGTGATGGACAGGATCCATGCGTCAGCGTCCATCGTTATCAGGACGTTCTGGCCGTCGATGTCCTTCAGGATGTCGCCGTACTGGTCGGCGACGTCGAATCCGCCGTCGGTGATCTGGCTGGGATATCCCCTGCGGATCTCTTCTTTCCCTCCGGCGGTGCGGGCCCCTTTGAACAGCCTGCCGATCTCGGCGGGCTTGATGTCGATCCTCCTGATCTTGGAGACGGACTCGTCGCCCTTCGCCTTCAGGGTCTCGAACTCCTCCCTGAGGATGTCCCCCTCGCCGGCGAAGTTCATGTCGGCCATGAGCTTCCACACGATGACCGTGTCGGATATGCCGTTGAGCGAGATCGAGTTCAGGATGTTGATCTCGCGGGACGCGAGGAACCTCGCGGCCTGTGCGCTGGATCCGGGGACGTCGTCCAGGTACATCGTGACATGGGTCAGCGTCCTGTAGTTCTCCTGAGGGAACATGGACAGTATGATCTCGTAATCCTTGGGACCCTCCGCGGGGTGCTTGAACAGGGTGCTGTACACTACACCGCCGTCGACGAGCCCCATGGTGTCCGACATCCAGTCGTCCACCTTGATGGACGACCCTTTGACCTTGGCGAACTCCCAGATCTTCATTGGGGGGCATCATGCCAGGGCGGATAGAAAAATGGTTCGGATGACGTCGGTCCGCATCCCTCGAATGAGGTTCGTAGAGGTTCTTCGGGGATGTAAGAGGCTGCGTCCACACGGGGTCCTTCTCCAACCTCTCGATGTCGAGGATGATGTTCCTGAGGCTGCCCCCGTAGGACGGGTCCGACGCGATCCTGCGGATCGTCTTGGAGTCCTTGCCGGAGCGGGATTCCAGGCCGGACATCCTGAGCGCCCCGTCCATGAGGTCCGCGGCCCTGTTCAGGAGGACCTGCGCATCCCTGAGCATGGCGGTCCTGGCGGTGGCGTCGACCTGCTGCCTGCGGGTCACGGAGTACCTGGCGGGTCTGGATTCGGAACCTTTGGCGTTGTATCCGCAGCGCCTGCAGCCCCTGCTCATCTCCACGGTCCCGCCGTCCAAGGTGCGGTTGCGGACCGGCGTGAGCTCGTCCCCGCAGACCGGGCATGCAATGCCGATCTCGCGGGAGGTGCTGGCGTAGCTGATCTCCAGCGCGATTATGCCCCGTTCGATGCCGATGCGCCTGATGCGCTCCGGACCTATCCTGTACAACGGGTCGGTGTACGCCAGTTCGGCGGCGACCGCTTCACATAGTTCCTTCTGGGAACGCATGCGCGGGGTCCTGATCAGGCAGTCGTCTATGGCCCTGGCCACGACGTCGTCGGGAGGGATCCTGTAGGCCATGCTCGGAGTATGGAGTCATCTTCTTTAACGGTCGTCATGGGAGGTTCGCGGGTCTGCGATGCAGATAACTACCAGCGAGCCTTCGGGAGGGCAGTGCGAGGGTAGCCGAGTCGGCCAAAGGCGCGGGACTTAAGATCCCGTCCATAGCGGTTCAGGGGTTCGAATCCCCTTCCTCGCACCATCTTCGATCAGTTTGGTTGTGAAGGTGATTCAGAGGTTACCGTAGAGGGTCCAGACGTTCGCTGCTGAGGAAACCTATCGCTGGCATCCTTTGTTGTCGGGGTAAATGTCGGGGTAAATGTCGGGGTAAATGTCGGGGTAAATGTCGGGGTAAACCTGACTGCTGATTACTCCAATGTCCAGATAAATGTCCAGATAAATGTCCAGATAAATGTCCAGATAAATGTCCAGATAAATCTGATATCAGTAGCTTATCAATCATCGAACATCGGCCGATTCTGCCCTGGACATTGAAGCACGAATCCTTCCGAACATCGACACGACCGCCATGGTGCAGATCGCGACCTGCATCCACATCGAAGAAGCATCCCACACATTTCCGTGCAACAGCACCGCCATCAAAGGAACGGCGCAGAACAGCCATCCCGCCGCGCGCCCGCAGACATCGTACCTCAGCCGGATTCCGCTCAGACTGAAGAACACCGCGAACTGCAACAGCATCACCGTCAGATACAAGATCGAAAGCTCCCCGTACGCTGTCAGGATCCCGGTGGCTGCACCGGAAATCAGCAGATCGGCCACGACATCCAGTCTCGCCCCGTGCTCGGAGCAGGTCCCCTGAGCGCGGGCGATTTTGCCGTCCAAAAGATCAGTCAGGCATGCGAGCGCATAGAGCGCGATGAACGGCAGAGGGGACAGATTCCCTCCGAGGAATCCCGACAGGGCCCATGCCGAAGGGATCGCGAGGATGACCCTGGACCAGGTCAGGATGTCGGCGGTCGGACGCATCGGGTCGCCGAATCATTTCCGGCAGATTAACCCAGCAGTCCCAATACTACAAAAT
>CAVDQR010000082.1:0-6454 GCA_963611065.1 Bacteroides ovatus | reverse complement strand
TTCCGACGCAGTCCGCATCTCCTGCGGATCCGGTGGTGTCGAAGTTGAATCCGTCCGATCCGGCGGCCTGCATCCTGGTCGCCACGTACTCGATGTCCCTGGTGACGTGGGCGGAGGCGAGCTCGGACTGCTGCATGGACTCCTCGATCTTGAACTCCCTCATGAGGTCGGCGGGGTTCCCGTAGGGTCCGTCCGGGGCGTAGTAGAGCCCCTGGTTGGGCATGGCGCCGTAGAAGAACGGCGCGACGATCTCCGCCTGGATCTCCTCCATCGTCTGCATCTCCATGGAGATGACGGGCTTGACGGGCTTGATCGAGTAGTCGGAGTGGGCGAGCTCGAAGGTGTCGGCTCCCAGGGCCCTCTCGTGGAGAAGGGCGGCCTCGAGCCTTCCCATGTCGACCCCGTTCCCGGAGTTGCCGTTGTCGCCGGTGAAGTCCAGCTGGCCGATGTCGTACGAGAGGACGACCTCGTCCCCGGGGGCGACTCCCACGACCCTGTCCTGGCACATGATGATCTCGGCGATGTGCTCCATGTCGTTCGCATCGAGCTGGGGGATCTCCGCCATGTCGGCGGCGTCGGCGGACCCCGCGAAGATGTCGTCGAGGATCTGCTGCTTGGACATGAGGACCCTCTTCCCGTCCCCCATCCTGGTGTAGTAATCGGTCATCGGTATCGCCTCAGTCGGATGCGATGGCCTGGGCCTTCCTGGTGGTCTCGGACGCGGACTCGCCGTAGAGGTCGGCGCCGATCTTGTCGGCGTATCCCTGCGTGATCGGGGCTCCCCCGACCATGACGACGACGTTCTTCCTGATGCCTTCCTTCTCGAGGTCGTCGATGACGACCTTCATGCCAGTCATCGTGGTGGTCATCAGGGCGGACATGCCGCAGAAGTTGGCCCCGTTCTTGCACTCGGAGACGAAGTCCTTGAGAGGAACGTCCCTTCCGAGGTCGCGGACGTCGAACCCGGCGCACTGGAGCATGGTCGAGCAGATCGACTTGCCGATGTCGTGCACATCTCCCTCGACGGTTCCCATGACGGCGATTCCCTTGGCGGTCTCCGCTCCGGCCCCGGCCTTCAGCTCCTCGTCGAGGATCTCCATGGCCTTCTTCATCCCGGCCGCTGCGGACAGGACGTGGGGGAGGAACAGCTTGCCCCTCTCGAAGAGGACCCCGACCTCGGACATGGCCGCTCCGAGGGCGTTGATGATGTCTCCGGCGGGCATGCCGGCAGCGTGGGCTTCCTCGACGGCCTTGGTGATGTCGGGGACCTTGCAGGAGATCAGAGCCTTCTGCAGCTTCTCAGTTTCAGCTTCAAACGCCATATTCTTGCTTCCTACGGGCGCCTTTCACGCCTCGTTGGTAAAACTATCCCAGGTTCTGCTTAAAAAGCTAATCCAAAAAATTAAAATATTATAAAAATAGGTTTGAATCATAAGTTCAAATAAAAACTCAAAATAATTTTAAAATGTCGGTTTAGATTTGCGATTATATTTAAAGATTTGACATTTCTTTATATAGAATTATTTTCAGTCTGAACGAGCATAACCCATCCAAGAAATACCATCTGCATTTTGTTTGAATTTAATGTTCAAAAATTTGATGATGGCGGTTCTAGTTTACCGTACCAACTGAGAAAGACGGTAGAAAAGGATCGCTCAACCCTTCTGAACGAGCGACGGGACATCGGAATCACCGCGATAGGTCTCGACGATGACGGGATACCTGTGCTCCAGTAGGTACTTCAGACCCTCCGTGATGAATCCCAGGACGAAATCCGCCGGCCAAGCGTCCCAGAGCGTCTCGTCCGAGAGCCTGAGGCGTATCCTGATGGGGAGGTACGACGCCACCTCCGCCCTGTCCGGACCGGAGACCATATCGCAGGCGAGGTCCACGAGCTCCTGGGGCTGGATCGAATACTTCAGACCCAACGCGATCAGAGCGGTGTTCATCCCGGCCCTCATGAACATCTTGTCGAAATGGATCCCCATGCGCCCGATGATCTCCAGCGAATAGGCTATGACAGCCGAGTAGTAGTCCAGTTTCCCCTTCTGGAAGTCGGCCACGATCGAAGCCAGCTTGTCCCCGTTGCGGAGGTCCGGCTCGGTTATGAATAGAATGGGATCCGCCAGCAGGTTGTACTTCTTCGGCGTGCCGGAATCCGGATCCACCCTGACCGCTCCGAGCTCCATCAGCTTCGCCGCCGATGCGTAGATAGTCGCTTTCGGGACCCCCATGGCCTCCTCGAGTTCGTTCAGGCTCCTGTCCCCCGTCGACAGCGCGTCCAGGACGCCCATCATCGTCGGATTGGTGAACATCATCGCCTGCCCTTTGATCGAGTAGATGGAGAACGGGGATTCGATGCTGAAGGATTCCAGCGGATCGGAATGGTGCTCGTCGGCGAAATCCTGCCCCCTGAACGGGTTGATCCTCAGGTCCACGGAGCATCCCGCGTCCCCGATGGACAGCTGGATATCGTGCGACAGCTCGTATCCGAACATCACGCCCGCCCTGGACCTCAATGCGCCCAGCATAGGGACTATTATCAGAGGAATGTCCGAGATATCCTCGCCGTCGGACCTGAAGGACAGCTTGAGCGCATCCTCCGTGTCCAATTCTATCCTGACGCCTTCGCGGAAGCACTGCTCGCCCATGGTGGCGAGCATCCCGTCCCACCAATCGGGATCCTCCATCCCGCGGGTGAGCGCCTCGCCGACGTTGAACAGCCCCTGGACGATGTTGAACCCGCTCTCCATGAGGGATACGGCGTACAGCGACAGGTCCTCCCTGCTGGTGCACCTCCCGTTCCTCATGATGCGGGCGACCGATGCGGACCTGGCGTACTTCTGCCAGTCCTCGTCGGCACCGCTGCTGAAGATGAGCATCGCATCGATGTGGTAGACGGCGCTGCGCGCATCGTCGATGCAGACCTCCTGCTTCACTATGCCGGCGCGCAGGAGCTTGGTGATGTTGCCCTGGATTGTGGATTTGGGCAGTTGGAAAAGGAGGGCCGTCTCGGAAGGGGACACCTCCCTGCGGCGCATCTCCGCGAGGATCCTCAGACTCAGCTCGTTGGTCACAATCTGGATGCCGTTGCGGTGGGTCAGATAGACCTCGTACTTCGAGCTGTAGCCTGCATCCGTCATCTGGTCGGATGATGCTGAGGACGGGTTTTATGATTTTGGGATTGGAGTGATTGAACGGCGCCGTGTCGCTCTTAAATAGAAGTTCTGACACTAGTACATGCCATGGGCAGAGATGAGCTCATCAACACGACCCGCGCCATATTGGCGAAAGCGGGTTTCGACATATCCTCGGCGCTGACGATGAGGGGGATATGCTTCGACGTCGTCGCCAAGCTCGACGAGAGGGTGCTCATCGTGAAGATCCTCAGCAACGTCGACGCCTTCTCCAAGGAGAACGCGACCGAGATGAAGACGCTGGCGGACGCCCTCGGAGCAACGCCGATGGTCGTCGGCGAGCGCTCCAGCTCCGGGGACCTGGAACCCGGCATCGTCTATTCCAGATTCAACATATCCATAGTATCGAACGAGACGCTGGCGGACCTCCTCCTGGAGGATTCGCCCCCGTTCATCTTCGCCGCCCCCGGCGGATTGTACGTCAAGCTCGACAGCGCGCTGCTCAAAGAGGCGCGCGAGAGCATGGGGATGAGCCTCGGGACCATGGCGGAGATCGCCGGGGTGTCGAGACGCACCATCCAGATGTACGAGTCCGGGATGGGCGCCATGATCGATGCGGCGCTCCGCATAGAGGAGAGCCTGGGCCTTCCGATCATCGAACCCATCGACCCGTTCGAGTTCAAGAACGAGGAGCGCGAGAAGGAGCAGCGCGACGAGCACGCCCCGGTGGACACCTTCGCGGTGAACCAGCTCTGCAACCTCGGATTCTCCGTCAGACCCGTCATACGCAGCCCGTTCGAGGCCGTGAGCACCACCAGCACCGCGCTGATGCTCACCGGGTTCGGGCCCGACGACGAGAAGCTGGCACAGAGGGCGCTGGTCGCATCGGACATCGCCCGCATCATGGACCGCTTCTCCATCCTGATAGTGGAACGCAAGCACGAGAGGGACTCCATAGACAACACCGCCGTGGTCTCCAACGAGGAGCTGAAGAAGATCGACGCCCCCGAGGAGCTCACCGACCTCGTGGCATCCAGGGGGACCAGGAAGTGATCTCCCTCCAGGTGGGGGAGTGCCGGGTGGACATCCTCCCGGTGGTCAACGGCATCGAATCGGAAGCGGACAAGGTCAGGGAAGCCTACGGGAAGTACGAGGCGTACGGCATGGCCATGGGGATCGAGGGGATCCAGGCCATCAAGGCCCGCGTGGAGCTCGAGGACGAGTTCGAGGTGAGCGAGCTGGACATAGCCTACGCCGAGAGGATGCTGGAACTCACCGGCGAGGAGGTCCGCATGCCCTCGCCCGCCATGTGCGCCCTGGTCGATCTGCTGGCGGCCGACGGCGGCAACGCCATCGCCCTCGACATGAACGACGCGGAGTTCACCGAGATGTACTGCGAGACCGTGCCGGCACTGGATTTCGTGAAGGAGCACCGCCTCGCCAAGAAGGGGATGAAGAAGAGTTTCTCCTCCAGCACCCCCGAACAGTTCGCCCTGGAATGGGACGGGTTCGTCAACGGCGTCAAGAGCAACCGCCTGATATCCGAGAAGCGCGAGAAATACATCGCCGGAGAGATCGCGGATGTAGCAAAATATAGGAAATCCATTCTGGTGCTCATCGAAGTAGAGCGCGCCAAAGGCGTGGCTTCCCTTCTGGAGTGAACATGACCTGCGACAGGTGCGAGGAGAGCAGGGCCGGAGGCTCGAAATACTGTCCGTTCTGCGGGGCGGACCTCACGGATTGCCCCATGTGCCAATCCCAGCGCGAGAACGGGAGCAGATACTGCACGTTCTGCGGGAAGGAATTCCGCGATGACCGGGCCCTTTATTTCGAAGCGGCCGCGGCCGAGAAGGATTCCGTCCCTCTGATCAAGAAGGTCACCTCCATCATGATGCCCGTGATCACCATCCTGCTGATCGTCGCCGCGGGATGCATGATCTGGGGATTCGGGGACGTGTGGGCCTATTGCGGCGATACCGGGAAACTGAACGTGTACGCCATGGTGCCGCATCTGATCGTCGTGACCAGGATCTCCGGGACCGCCCTGCAGATCGTATGGGTCATCATCGTCCTGGCGATCCTCGCATCCCTGGCGTTGCTGGCCAAACAGAGCCTGTCCTCGCTCACTGACAAGTCCAAGAACGCCGTCGAGAGGGCCATAGGGACGCCGCTGTACACCGTGGGCCTGATCCTCGGGGCGACGCTGGCGCTGGACATCATAATCATCGGCATCCAGGCGGCGCTCGGTTTCGGCTTCGACACGCCGGAGGGCATGGATACCGGGAGGACCTCGAAAGCCCTCCTCGATTTCGCCAACGCCGGCTTCTGGGAGGAGATCATCTCCAGACTCGTGCCCATCGGCATCCCGATGGCGATCGCCGCCCTGATCCTCAGGCGCAGGGATGCTCCGAAGATGCTCCTCGGAGGATTCGGGATGAGCAAACTCGCGATCGTCCTGATCTTCATCTCGGCGCTGATGTTCGGATTCGCCCATTCGAGCGGATGGGGCTTCGAGAAGGTCCCCTCCACGTTCGCATCCGGGATACTGTTCGGATACCTCTACGTGAAGGTCGGTCTGCACGCGTCGATCGCGGTGCACTTCATGAACGACTACATCTCCATCGTGATGGACACGTTCCTGATGCCCCTCACCGCCATACTGGTGTTCGTCGTGTTCTGCGTCGGATTCGTGTGCCTGCTGCAGCTGATCCTGGGCCTGAGGGGATCCAAGGACAAGGTCCTGGCCCTGCCCAACTGGGTGCCCGCGCCTCAGGACAACATGCTTTTCAAGAGCGAGAAGGACTGAACCGCGGATTCCAGGCTCTTGGATTCGATGATCCAATTGCCCTGGTATCCGCCCATCCTCCTTATCACGTGGCGGAAATCGATGCATCCGTCGCCGATGGTCAGATGCTCGTCCCTCTGACCGTGGTTGTCGTGGATGTGGATGTTGGCGATCCTGTCGCCCAGGAGGTCGATCATGTCGTCGATCTGCCCCGCGGTGTTCGCGTGACCGATGTCGAAGCATACGGAGAGGTCGGTCCCGTCGATGATCTCCGCCAATTGGGATGCAGACCTGCCCAGGAAGAACCGGGGCTCCGGCATGTTCTCCATGGCGACGGTGATGCCGTGCTCCTCCGAGAAGCGGTCTATCCTCTTCGCCGCATCCTTGGCGCGGACGACCGCGCGCTCCTCCAGACCCGGGACGGCCATGGAGGCCAATCCGGGATGGACCGTGACCAATCCGGCGCCCATCTCCGATGCCGCCGCGATGGTCTCCTCCGTCTCCTGTATGGACGATTCCCTGAGCCTGTCGC
>CAVDQR010000081.1:0-6468 GCA_963611065.1 Bacteroides ovatus | reverse complement strand
GCCCACTACACCGACGCACCCGCCGGAAAGACCTTCCAGGAGTGCTACGACGTCAAGACCGTCAAGCCCACCCAGGAGTACCTGGAGGTCTACGACAAGGCCGTCCAGACCCTCAGGGACATCGGCTTCGACATCAAGCACTGAGAAGTGCTCGTCCTCCAAACCTCTTACCCGCCGGGCTCTCCTCCCGGCGGGGAACCGCCCCGGCCCTTTTCTGTTTTCCTCAGCCGGGGCGGGACTGCACCTTCCGACGGGCCCCTGCATGGGCCCGCACCGGGGGGCCAGCATACCGATGCGCGATTCGTGCGCGTCATTATGTAATATGAATGTAGATAGGTGAGCAACCGAGACGGAATCGGTGTCCAGCAATGACGGCCAAAAAGTATGTCGACATCTACGAAGCGTACGACCGCTTCTTCGAGGGCGAGAGGATGCGCGAGGACCAGTGGGACTACACGGTCGTCCCCACCAACGCCGCCCGCATGAAGGAGAAGTACGACATCCGTTTCGGCAAGGACATCATCCCCACCGACGAGGACCTCTGCGAGAGGCTGTTCCTCGCCGGGATGGAGATGCTCCTGAACACCGGCTTCTACAACACCGATCTCGGCAGGGTCATGAGGATCAGCGAGGACGAGCTCTTCGAGGGTCTGAAGATGGCCCCCCAGAAGCTCAAGCTCGGCTCCGGGAAGGACGAGAGGGAGTGCAAGGCCCGCCGCGGCAACGACAGCCGCAAGCCGATCATCCAGGGCGGACCGACGGGCGCTCCCGTATCCGAGAACATGTTCGTCCCGATCATCAGCTCCTACGCGCAGGAGCCGGTGGTCGACACCATCGTCAGCGGCGTTCTGAACACCGTGAACAACCACGCCGCGACCACCAACACGCCGTGGGAGATCCGCGCCACCATGGCCGAGATCAGGTACGTGCGCGAGGCCTGCCTGATGTCGCAGCGCCCCGGCATGTGCATATAGGGTCCGCAGACCCCGCTGTCCGCGGCGGGGAGGATATCGTCGGACCTGACGATGTACGGGATGAAGTCCTTCGACGCGCACGAGTGCTCCCAGCTCAACGAGCTGAAGATGGACATGGCCGGACTGAACATGCTGGCCGGCTGGGGCGCCAACGGGGACATCATCATGATGGAGCAGATGCCCATCTTCGGAGGCTATGTCGGAGGCGTGGAGGAGACCGCCATCTGCGACGTGGCCACGATGATAGCATCGTTCGCCATCTTCGACTGCGACATCCATCTGGACGGCCCCATCCACATCAGATGGGGCACCACGACGACCAGGGAGACGCTCCAGATCGCGGCGCACGCAGCAGCGGCATTGGATCAGAACACCGATTTCCTGCTCGCCAACCAGTATTACACCCTGGCGGGCCCCTGCACGCAGATGTGCCTGCTGGAGACGGCCGCACAGGCCATGGCCGACACCGCGTCCGGAAGGGAGCTCCTGTCGGGAGTGGCGTCGTCCAAGGGGGTCTCGCAGAACAAGACCACCGGCATGGAGGCCAGGATGATGGGCGAGGTGTCCCTCGCCACCTGCGGGATGGACATCTCGGACGTCAACGCCATCCTGGACAAGGTCGTGGGCATGTACGAGAACGACTTCGGTCACGCCCCCCAGGGCAAGCGCTTCCAGGACTGCTACGACGTCAAGGAGCTGGAGCCCACCGACGAGTACGTCGACCTGTACGATCAGACCATAGACCTGCTCGGCAAGTGCGGCTTCGACATGTGAGCGTCATTCTTCCGAAGGCTCGGACGAGAGGTTCAGTCCGACGACCCCGGCGACGATCATCGCGATGCAGATCCATCCGCCCACGCTCAGGGCGTCCCCGAACGCTGCGACCCCGACAAGGACGGAACCGACGGCACCGATGCCCACCCACACGGCGTAGCAGGGTCCGGTCGGGAGTCCCGCGCGGAACCCCCTGTTCAGGAGGTACATGCTGACGCCCATGAAGATCAGGGTGAGGGCCGTGTACGGGATGTCCGTGAAGCCGTTCGACATCTTCATGAAGGTGGCCCAGACGGTCTCGATGACCCCTCCGGCCAGGACCCATGCCCATGCGCGGTCCATCAGGCTCCCCCCGACACGAGTTCGAGGCCGACGACGCCCACGAGGATCAATCCGACGCATGCCAATTTCACAGCGCCCACACGGTCCTTGTAGAGGACGTACCCGACGATCATCGTGCACACGGCTCCGATCCCCGTCCAGACGGCGTACGCTATGCCGACGGGGATGGTCTTCATCCCGATCCCCATCAGAGCGGGGCTCAGGAGCGCGAAGAAGACGGTGACGGCGATCCACCTGAAGTTGTGCTCCGTGTTGTATCTCTTCAGAGCCACCACCCAAACGGGTTCCAGAAGGCCGCCTATGACGACCAGGGCCATCGCCGCATCCATGCCGCGCCGATGCCCTGTCGTTTATATAGACTATACTCAGCTTCGGGCGCATGGACGCATCCGGGTTCATGGACTGGCTGAAGGCGCAGAGGGGCGTGAGGAGGGCGGAGGAGATGCCCCCGGAGCTCCTCGACAGGGTGGAGGCGGAGGAGTCGACCATCATGTCGGCGTTCGGCACCCCCGTGGACAATTCCGGACTGCGCGACTGCCTCTCCCGCGGGAGGGTTTTCCTGGCGTTCGTGGAGAGCGGTTTCTGGGTGCCTCCGACGACCACCATGATCCTCAGGGACTCCGAGGGCGGGGAGATAGGGCGCGACATCCCGTATTCCGCGATTCCGGAATACGCCGGCAGGTCCGACCTGATCTTCATCAGCGACAACTTCGTGATGTACGCAGACAGGGGGATGGGCGACGCCCCGTACATGGAGATGCTCTCCCAGGACTACCGCGGGGAGGACGGTTCCATCCCGGAGTCGTGTTCCGCCGTCCTCTGGTTCCCCTCGCCGTCCAGCAGCGGTATAATCCACGCGGCATTCGGCCAGCCCGACGAGGGTATGGCGACGGCCATGATAGGGATAAATCTCCGAGCCGGGGATGATTAACGTCGGCTAACAATTGTGAGGGTAGCCTAACGGCTTTAAATGGAATCGTGGCATTCCAGTGCCGATGACGACAGGGAATCGCGAGGACTACCTCATCAACATTCTGAGGCTGACCGAAGGGGACGGGGTGGCCAAGACCACCGAGCTCGCTTCATACATGAACGTGTCACCGGCCAGCGTCAGCGAGATGATCAAGGTCCTGGCGAAGGAGGGTCTCGTCGACTACGAGAAATACAAAGGCGTATCGCTCACCGACGAGGGTCTGACGCTAGCGCGCCAGCTCCGCAAGAAGCACCATGTCGTCGAACGCTTTTTGACAGATTATCTGAACGTGGACCACAAGACCGCGCACGAGGAGGCATGCCGCATCGAGCACGCGATCTCCGACGAGTCCGCCATCAAGATGTGCCATATGATGGGCACCCCCGTGGATGTGGACTGCCAGTGCTGCATCACGCCCTGCAAGGCCGTCTCCGAGGGGATAATGAACATCCTCCCGCTGAACAAGCTCTGTCAGAACCAGTCCGGGAGGATCTCCCACATCAAATCCGACGATGCGAACGTGGTCAAGAAGCTGATCTCCATGGGATTCGTCCCCGGGAGGGAGATCTCCATCGAGGCCATCCTGTCCGACGGCGGACCCCGCGTGGCCCGCATGGGCGATGCGACCATGGCGCTGGACTACAGGCTGGCGTCGTGCATCTTCGTCGACGTCTCGCCCACCGACGCCTGACCCGCACACTGGATATAGGCGATGGCGGATGCCGTCGCATTCACATGGGTACGGATGACCTGAGGGCGCCCGAGAGGGCGCTGAAAGTGGCCCTGCTCGGCCAGCCGAACGTCGGCAAATCGTCGCTTTTCAGCCGTCTGACGGGAGTCGGCGTCATATCCTCCAATTATCCCGGGACGACGGTCACCTTCGACGAGGGGGCCATCGTCAGGAACGGGCACACCGTCATAGTCAAGGACCTGCCGGGGACGTACAGCGTATCCGGCAATTCGGACGACGAGAAGGTGGTCGTCAGGAGCCTCATAGACGACGGGTACGACTGCGTCATCCTCGTGGCGGATGCGACGTCCCTGGTGGGGAGTCTGGTCCTCTGCATCGAGGCGATGGAGCTCGGCATTCCCGCCATCCTGGCGCTGAACAAGATCGACGCCGCCCGCAGGAACACCGTGATCGACCGCGAGCGCCTGGAGGCCATGCTCGGCATACCCGTGGCCGAGGTCTCCTCGAAGACGTCCGAGGGCGTGGATGCGCTGGCGGATGCCATATGCTCCGGAGCGGCACGTTGCACCACTGTCTCCCCACCGTACGACCGCGGTGTGGAGGCCGCGATATCGAGCCTCTCGGACGCCATGCCCGGGGGCCTGCCCTTCGCACGCCGCGGGATCGCGGTGAAGCTTCTGGAGGGGTCCGAGGAGTTCGAGGAGATAGCCGGGGAGCGTCTGACCGCTTCGGCGCAGGCCATATCCGCACTGTATTCCGAGGAGGAGGGCCGTCCGATCGCCGTCTCCATGGCATCCGCCAGGTACGCCCTGGCGGGGACCATCGAATCCGAGTGCCTCAGGAGGGTCGAGGTGCAGCCGACGATGTCCGAGAGGATATCCGACGCGCTCATCGCGCCCCGCACCGGGATACCCGTCCTCGCGGCGGTCTGCCTGGGGATCCTGGCGGTCGTGGTCTACGGCGGCTCGTTCCTCGATTCGCTGGTATCCTCGGCCTACGAGGCCGTCGTGGGGACCGCCCTGATAGACTTCGGCGCCGGCATCGGGGGGAAGTTCGGGGAGGCCGTGTTCACGGGGATCGATGGAAGCTTCCAGGCCATCCTGACGCTGGTGATCCCGTACATCCTCGTGTTCTACCTCATGCTGGGGGTATTGGAGGATTCCGGATACCTGACGCGCGCGGTGGTCCTGCTGGACAACACCATGCACAGGTTCGGTCTGCACGGAGGGGCGTTCATCCCCATGATCGTCGGGATCGGATGCAACGTGCCCGCCATCATGGCCGTGCGCACCATCCACTCCAGGCGCGAGAAGATCATCCTCTCGGCGATGATCGTCACCGCCGTCCCGTGCTCCGCCCAGATGGCCATCATCTTCGGGGCGACCGGGAAGTTCTCCGGTCTCCTCGCGGCGTTGTGCATCCTCGTCATGCTCGCCTGCCTGGGCGCTCTGACCGGCGTTCTCCTGAACAGGTTCCTGAAGTACGAGCCGAGCAACCTGGCGATGGAGCTCCCGCCCCTGCAGATGCCCGGCATCCGCAACATCCTGTCCAAGACCTGGGGCCGCATCAAGGACTTCATCTACATCGCGCTGCCCCTGCTCGTCATCGGTTCGATAGTGATCGAGATCCTGATCACCTACGACCTCCTGGACCCGATCGTCGACCCGCTGTCCCCCATAACCGTCGGGCTGCTCGGACTGCCGGCGGTGTGCATCATATCGTTCATCGTGGGCATCCTGAGGAAGGAGATGGCCCTGGGGATGCTGCAGATCCTCGCCGCGGGGGTCCCGCTGGCGGAGTTCATGACCCCGGGGCAGTTCGTGGTGTTCGGTGCCGTGATGGCGGTGTACATGCCCTGCATCGCGACCCTGGCGACCATGTGGAGGGAGATCGGGTGGAAGGAGACGGTGTGCGTCTCCGTGATGACGGCGGTGTTCGCGCTCATCGTGGGGACCGGAGCGAACCTGATCGTCCACATGTTCCGATGGTCCTGCCGACGAATCATAAAGAACCATGGCGCGATTGACCGTGCATGACAGTCAAGGATTCCATCCCCGCGGATGCGAAGCGCGTGGCGGAGCGCGTCTCCAGGGACGATTGCTCCGTGTCCCGCATCATGATGGAGGACCAGTCGAAGACCGTGGTGTTCGAGGACCTCGACGGCGGCAGAGCGGTCGGGAACAGGTTCGCCACCAGGGAGAAGATCGCCGAGGCCATGGGCATCGGCAAGGAGAAGATCGTCACCAGTCTCATCGACGCCATCTCCCACCCCGTGCCCTGCGAGATCGTGGACGACCCGGAGTTCATGCAGGCCGAGCAGGAGCTCGACCTGACGAAGCTCCCGATCCCGAAGTACTTCCCCGAGGACGGCGGGCGCTACATCTCGTCCGGCATCATCGTCACCGAGTACGAGGGGATGAAGAACGTCTCCTTCCACAGGATGATGATCATGGGGCCCCGCGAGATCGCCGTGAGGCTGGTCCCCAGGCACCTGTTCACGATACGCAACATGGCCAAGGAGAAGGGCGAGGAGCTGAAGGTGTCCATCTGCATCGGCGCCCAGGCCGAGGTCCTGCTGGCGGCCGCGACGTCCATGGATTTCGGGGCCGACGAGCTCGAGGTCGCTTCCGCCCTCCACAAGTCCGGCCACGGGACCCCCCTCAGGGTCGGGAGGTGCTCCAACGGCCTCCTGGTGCCCGCGGACGTCGATTATG
>CAVDQR010000080.1:6132-6550 GCA_963611065.1 Bacteroides ovatus | reverse complement strand
GATCGTCCATCGGTCTCATCCTCTTGACTCTCGCGCCACGGTCGGCGGATATTATATCCTTTAATCGCGACGGCAACCGATATAACCTTTGGCTCGTTCACTTCGTGCATGGCATTCGCAGAGGGGGAGACGGTCTTCCTGGAGGATTCTAACGGCAAGCGCCTGTTCGTCAAGGTCGAGCACGGGATGGTCAAGGTCCCTTCCCTCGGAGCTATAGACGGCTCCCGCTTCAAGGACCTGGACGACGGCGACAGGCTCACCATCGTCGGCAGGAGCTACACCGTGTTCCGCCCCGGCGTCCTGGAGCTCATGGGCTCCCTCGACCGCGGAGCGCAGATCATATCCCCGAAAGACGCCGCCACGATCCTGATGCACTGCGACATCAAGTCCGGCGACAGGGTCATCGAGGTGGGAGCAG
>CAVDQR010000080.1:0-6122 GCA_963611065.1 Bacteroides ovatus | reverse complement strand
CGCCCCGGAAGGGCGCGTCCACACCCTGGAGCTCCGCGAGGAGTACGCCAAGAAGGTGGAGAAGAACGTCTCCCGCACGGGCCTCGACAGGTATTGGTCATATTCCATAGGGGACGCGAGGGAGATGGATGCCGGGATCGACTGGCAGGCCGATGCCCTGACAATGGACATGCCCGACCCCTGGCTGGCGCTCCCCAACCTGGAGAAGCACCTGAAGAACGGGGGCAGGGTGTGCGCCTACGTGCCCAACATGAACCAGGTGGAGTCCATCGTGGTCCTGATGAGGGAGATGGGGTACGCGGACGTCTGCGCGCTGGAGAACATACAGCGCTACCTGGAAGTCCACCCCGGAGGCGTCAGGCCGTCCTTCGACACCCTGGGCCACACGGGGTACCTGGTGTTCGGCAGGAAGAGGTCTCCGAAGGCGGAATGACCCCTCGGAACAGCGGATTCTGAGGATGTTCCTTCGAAATCCGCAGTTTCCGAGGATTGTCGGGGTCTAGGTCGTCATTAGTATTATATAGGATGAGCTTATCCCAACTAAATACAAGCTTAAACTATCCACGGGCCTGTAGCTCAGCTAGGTAGAGCATCTGACTTTTAATCAGGTGGTCAAGGGTTCGAATCCCTTCAGGCCCGCCAGATGGACTTCATGAGCGATCGAACGGCGGATCAAGTATGAGGAAGGCATGCACGGCATTTCTCTGAAACCGATTAACCAGCTGACCGGGCTGGGCAGAAGTAGGTGAATCACTTGGCAGCAGAAACTAGCTTCAATGTGCTGAGGCACGCGCTCACTCCTGAGCACCATCTCCTCGCACCCGAGGAGGAGGAAGCGGTCCTTAATGGTCTCCACATCACCAAGGGCCAGCTTCCCAAGATCAGGAAGAGCGATCCCGGGATCAAGATCCTGGAGACGATACACGGACCCATCGAGGAGGGTCGCGTCGTCAAAATCGTGAGGAAAAGCGAGACCGCGCAGGAGTTCGTGGTCTACAGACTCGTTACGAGGGGGTGAGCGACTGAGGGATCTTGTAGAACTGTACTTCAAAGAGCATAACATCGTCAGCCATCACATTTCATCTTTCGACGATTTCCTGGCGACGTCCGAGAACCCCAACAGCCGCATGCAGAAGATCGTCGACGACATCCGCGTGCCCACCGACGACGCCGAGAGGGGCGTCATCAAGCTGGACCCCGAGAGGGTCGGCCAGAGGGACATCGAGATCCGCATCGGCAGGAGGAGGGACGAGGACGGGAACGTCGACCTCCAGGCCAAGCCCACGATCCGTGTCGAGGCCCCCACCGTCATGGAGGCCAACGGATACAGCCACGAGCTCACGCCCATGGAGGCCAGGCTCAGGAACCTGAACTACATGTCCAAGGTGTTCGTCAGGTTCGACGTCTACGAGGACGGCGTGGAGAAGGACATCCCCGAGAACGAGAGATGGATCCACGTCGGGGACCTCCCCATGATGGTCAAGTCCTCCGGCTGCAACCTGAACCGCCAGGTGATGGAGAAGAGGGCCGAGCGCCCGTTCTCCGACATCGAGTACGAGGAGGAGCTCATCAAGCAGAAGGAGGACCCCAGGGAGCCCGGGGGATACTTCATCATCGGAGGGACCGAGAGGGTCCTGATCACGCTCGAGGACCTGGCCCCCAACAGGGTCATGGTCGAGTACAACGAGAAGTACGGCGCCGCAGTGGAGGTTGCCAAGGTGTTCTCCCAGAAGGACGGCTACCGTGCTCTCACCCTCGTGGAGAAGAAGAAGGACGGCATGGTCATGGTTTCCGTGCCCGTCGCTTCCGGATCCATCCCCCTCGTGGCCCTCATGAAGGCCCTGGGAATGGAGTCCGATGAGGAGATCTACGAGACCATCGTCTCCGACGAGGCGATGAGCAACATCGTCTACGCCAACATCGAGGCCTCCTTCGACAAGAAGACCTACGCGCCCAACGGTTACCACACCCAGGAGGATGCGATCCTGTTCCTCGAGAGGAACTTCGCCGCCGGTCAGGCAAAGGAGTACAGGACCAAGAAGGTCGAGAGCATCCTCGACAGGTCCCTGCTGCCCCACCTGGGAGACTCCCAGGAGGACCGCATGAAGAAGGCCATCTTCCTCGGCCGCATCGCCCGCTCCGTCCTGGAGATGAGCCTCGGCAAGAGGAAGGAGGACGACAAGGACCACTACGCCAACAAGAGGCTCAAGCTGTCCGGCGACCTCATGGAGGACCTCTTCAGAACGAGCTTCAGCAGCCTCATGAAGGACCTGAAGTACCAGCTCGAGAGGAACTGGGGAAGGAAGAAGGCCGAGATGAACATCGCCTCCTCCATCCGTCCGGACCTGCTCACGCACAAGCTGCTCCACGCCCTGGCCACAGGGAACTGGGTCGGAGGACGCGCAGGAGTGTCCCAGCTTCTGGACAGGACCTCGAACCTGTCCGCCATGTCCCACCTCAGGAGGATCACCTCCTCCCTGACCAGGAGCCAGCCCCACTTCGAGGCACGTGACCTGCACCCCACCCAGTGGGGGAGGCTGTGCCCGTCCGAGACCCCCGAAGGTCAGAACTGCGGTCTCGTGAAGAACGCCGCGCTGATCATCGACGTCTCCGAGGGATTCCCCGACACCGACGTCAAGTGGATGCTCAGGGAGCTGGATCTCGAGACCGTCAAGTCCGGGGCCGGCGCCAGGGTCTACGTCAACGGGGACCTCGTCGGCATGCACGCCGACCCGTCCAAGCTCGTCTCGGACATCAGGGAGCGCAGGCGCTGCGGTCTGATCTCCAACGAGATCAACATCCGCTACGACGAGGAGATGGGCGAGATCGTCATCAACTGCGACGAGGGACGCCTCAGGAGGCCCCTGCTCATCGTCAAGAACGGCAGGCTCGCGCTCACCAGGAAGCACATCGAGGGCATCCGCGACGACCGCATCAGGTGGAACGACCTCTTCCGCGAGGGCATCATCGAGTGGCTCGACGCCGAGGAGGAGGAGGACGCGCTCGTTCTGGTCGAGCCGTACGACCTGCCCAAGAGGTGCCCCTGCTGCAACCATGCGCTGTCCAAGGTCGATGCCGACTGGATGAACCCCGGCAAGGAGGGCGACGCGGTGCTCAAATGCAGGTGGTGCGGACAGGAGTTCAACGTCCCGTCCAAGATCGCGCCCGCATACACCCACATGGAGGTCGACCCGATGGTCATCATCGGAGTCGCCGCCGGTATCGTCCCGTATCCGGAGCACAACTCCGCTCCCCGTATCACCATGGGAGCGGGAATGGGTAAGCAGGCCCTGGGAGTCCCCACTTCCAACTACAGGATCAGGCCCGACACCAGGGGCCACCTGATGCAGTACCCCCAGGTGCCCATGGTCCAGACCCAGACCATGCAGTACATCAAATACAAGCACAGGCCCGCAGGACAGAACTTCTGCATCGCCGTCCTCTCGTACCACGGGTACAACATCGAGGATGCGCTGATCATGAACAAGAGCTCCGTCCAGAGGGGTCTGGGAAGGTCCACCTTCATGAGGTCCTACCGCGCCGAGGAGCGCCGCTACCCCGGAGGACAGGAGGACCACTTCGAGATCCCCTCGCCCGACATAATGGGCGCCAGGGCCGACCTGGCCTACGCCGAGCTCAGCGAGGACGGTCTCATCTCCCCCGAGAGCGAGGTCCACGGATCCGATGTCCTCATCGGAAAGACGTCCCCGCCCAGGTTCCTGGAGGAGGACACCGACTTCCTCACGCCCCAGAAGCGCAGGGAGACGTCCGTCACCGTGCGCCCCGGCGAGAAGGGATATGTGGATTCCGTCATGATCACCGAGTCCGAGAACGGATGCAGGCTGGTCCGCGTCAAGGTCAGGGACGAGAGGATCCCCGAGCTGGGCGACAAGTTCTGCTCCAGGTTCGGACAGAAGGGAGTCGTCGGAAGGCTCGTCGACCAGCGCGACATGCCCTTCACCTCCGACGGTGTGACCCCCGATCTGGTGGTCAACCCCCACGGTATCCCGTCCCGTATGACCATCGGGCACGTGCTCGAGATGATCGCGGGAAGGGTCGGTTCCATGGAGGGCCGCATCATCGACGGAACCGCGTTCTCCGGAGAGAGCGAGGATTCCATCCGCGACGGTCTCCTCAGGAACGGGTTCAAGAGGAACGGCAAGGAGATCATGTACGACGGCAGGACCGGGCGCATGATCCAGACCGAGGTCTACACCGGGGTCATCTTCTACGAGAAGCTGCACCACATGGTCAGCGGTAAGATGCACGTCAGGTCCAGGGGACCCGTCCAGATCCTCACCAGGCAGCCCACCGAGGGACGTTCCAGGCAGGGAGGTCTCAGGTTCGGAGAGATGGAGAGGGACTGTCTCATCGGTCACGGAGCGGCCATGGTCATCAAGGACAGGCTGCTCGACGAGTCCGACGGTACCGTCCAGTACATCTGCGGCAACCCGAAGTGCGGACACATCGCGATCAAGGACAGGAACGGGGCCCTCTACTGTCCGGTGTGCAAGAACCACACCCACATCTACCCCGTGCAGACGTCTTACGCTTTCAAGCTCCTGATGGACGAGCTCCTGAGTATGGGTGTCGCCATGAGGCTTCAGCTGGAGGACCTGAGATGACAGCAGGAATCACGAAAAGGATCGGATCGATCAAATTCTCCTGCGTCTCGCCCGACGAGATCAGGAGGATGTCCGCCACCAAGATCATCACGGCGGACACCTACGACGACGAGGGATACCCGATCGACATGGGTCTGATGGACCCCCACATGGGAGTCATCGAGCCCGGCCTCCGCTGCAAGACCTGCGGATGCAAGGTGGACGAGTGCCCCGGGCACTTCGGACACATCGATCTGGCCATGCCCGTCATCCATGTCGGGTTCATCAAGGACATCAAGATGCTCCTGGAGTCCACCTGCTGCCAGTGCGGCAGGCTGATGCTCGACGAGAAGCAGATCAAGGACCGCCTGGACAGCATGGAGAAGATGGAGGAGTACGGCGGGGACACCGTGGAGTTCAAGAACTACTCCAAGGAGACCGCCAAGGACGCGTCCGGAAGGACCGCCTGCCCCTACTGCGGCGCCGAGCAGATCAAGATCAAGCTCGACAAGCCCACCACCTTCAGGGAGGTCAACGACAACCACAAGCTGACCGCCAAAGAGGTCCGCGAGAGGCTCGAGCGCATCCCCGACGACGACCTGAGGGCCCTCGGAATCGATCCGGAGACCTGCAGGCCCGAGTGGATGGTCCTCACCGCCCTCGCCGTGCCGCCCGTGACCGTCAGGCCCTCGATCACCCTGGATTCGGGAGACAGATCCGAGGATGACCTGACCCACAAGCTGGTCGATGTCCTGAGGATCAACCAGAGGCTCAGGGAGAACCGCGATGCGGGTGCCCCCCAGCTGATCGTCGAGGACCTGTGGGAGCTGCTCCAGTACCACGTCACCACCTACTTCGACAACCAGACCTCCGGCATCCCGCCCGCGAGGCACAGGTCCGGACGTCCCCTGAAGACCCTGGCCCAGAGGCTCAAGGGTAAGGAGGGACGCTTCAGGTCCAACCTGTCCGGTAAGCGTGTCAACTTCAGCGCCCGTACCGTCATCTCGCCCGACCCCCTCCTCTCGATCAATGAGGTGGGAGTCCCGGAGATCGCGGCCAGGGAGCTCACCGTGCCCGTGCACGTGAACCAGCACAACCTCGACAAGATGCGCGAGCTGGTCGCCCGCGGGCCCGAACCCGCTCAGAAGACCCCGTACATCCCCGGAGCCAACTACGTCATCCGTAACGACGGCAGGAGGATCAGGATCACCGAGACCAACGCCGAGACCGTGGCGGAGGGACTCGAGATCGACTACGTCGTCGAGAGGCAGCTGGTCGATGGCGACGTCGTCCTGTTCAACAGGCAGCCTTCGCTGCACAGGATGTCCATGATGGGGCACCGCGTCAGGATCATGAACGGACGCACGTTCAGGTTCAACCTGTGCGTCTGTCCCCCGTACAACGCCGACTTCGACGGCGATGAGATGAACCTGCACGTCCTGCAGTCCGACGAGGCCCGCGCTGAAGCGAGGATCCTCATGCAGGTCCAGGAGAACATCCTGTCGCCCAGGTACGGAG
>CAVDQR010000079.1:0-6668 GCA_963611065.1 Bacteroides ovatus | reverse complement strand
TTCCGCGTCCTGGACCGATGCCCTGCGGACGACAAGCCAAATAATGGGCTTCGTTCATGACACGGCGTTTACCATGAAAGCGCTAATCGACGGAATCAGGAAGGACATCAGAGCGGTCTGGTTCGAGAACGGCGAGGTCGTCATGATCGACCAGAGGGAGCTTCCCGCGAGGATCGCCATCGTGAGCTTCACCGACTACCTCGACGTCGCCGAGGCCATCCGCAACATGACCACCCGCGGGGCCCCCTCGATCGGAGCCACTGCGGCTTACGCGATGTGCCTCGCGGCGCTGAAGGGCTGCGACCTCTCCAAGGCCGCGACGGACATCAAATCCGCCCGCCCCACCGCCTACGACCTCTTCCACGCCGTGGACTGGATGTCCGCCAGGCTCTCCGAGGGCGAGGACCCCGTCAAGGCGGCGGACGCCTACGCCCAGGCCACCGTGGACAAGTGCAAGCTCATCGGGAAGTACGGAGCGGAACTCATCGACGACGGCATGAAGCTCATGACCCACTGCAACGCCGGAGCCCTCGCCACCGTCGACTACGGGACCGCGCTGGCACCCATGAGGACCGCCCACGACGCCGGGAAGAAGTTCTTCGTCTACGTGTCCGAGACCCGTCCCCGCCTCCAGGGCATGCAGCTCACCGCATGGGAGCTGTGGCAGGAGGGCATCGACCACAGGATCATCCCCGACGGCGCCTCCGCCTACTACATGAGCCAGGGCGTCGACTTCATCATCACCGGGGCCGACAGGATCGCCTCCAACGGGGACTTCGCCAACAAGATCGGCACCTTCGACAAGGCCATCGCCGCCAAGCACTTCGGCATCCCGTTCTACGTCGCCGCCCCCGTATCCACATTCGATCTGAACATGGGATCCGGCAAGGAGATCGTCATCGAGCAGCGCTCGCAGGACGAGGTCAGGAGGATCGCCGGCATCGACATCGCCCCCGAGGGATCCCAGGCGCTCAACCCCGCCTTCGACGTCACCCCCGCCGACCTGGTCACCGGCTTCATCACCGAGAAGGGCATCCTCAGACCGGACGAGATCGGGGTCATGAGGGATTGAGATGGACGAGGGATCGGCCCGCAGGGCTCTCGTCGAGACGTGCGCGAGGCTCTACGACAGGAACCTGACGGTCTCCGCGGGAGGGAACATGAGCGTCAGGATCGACGACGGGGTGCTGATCACCCCCTCCGGGAGGAACAAGGGCCTGCTGAAGCCCGAGGACCTCGTCAAGGTCTCCCTGGACGGGGCCGTGATCTCCGGCGGGAAGCCTTCCATCGAGACCAGGTTCCACCTGGCCCTCTACCGCGCCAACCCGGACACGAACGCGGTCATCCACTGCCACCCCCTCAACTGCATCGCCCTCACCCTGAAGGGGGAGGAGCTCAGGTGCAACCTCACGCCCGAGGGCGCCCTGCTGCTGGGAAAGGTGCCCACGATCCCCTACATCACCCCGGGGACGGACGAGCTCGTGGATGCGATCGCGTCCCACAGCGGATCCAACGCCATCCTCATGGCCCGCCACGGGTCCCTGACCCAGGGGAGGACGCTGGAGGAAGCGTACGACAGGATGGAGGAGCTGGAGTTCCAGGCCCGCCTGCAGCTGATGGCCGGCGACGCCGAGGACCTGCCCGACTCCGAACTCAGGAAGCTGGGGGTGCTCTGACATGGCCGTCCTAGTGACGAAGTGGTTCGGCTCGTTCCTCGTGGACGAGAAATCCGGGAGGATCCTCGACAAGAGGCTCATGCCCAAGGACGTCTCCGTCGCCGCGGAGAAGCTCGCGCAGATGCAGCGCGGAGGGATCCTCGAGGAGGAGAGGGAGCTGGTCGCCAACGTCGACAAGCCCAGCGTCTCCGACAGGAGGCAGTCCGAGCTCGGCAGGCCCATGATGTTCGACTCCTCGTTCATCAAGGCCCAGGACTACGGGTACGACGACGCGTTCATGCACGAGGTCATGATCGGCCTCGGGAAGCTCAGGACGTCCGAGCCGGTCCCCCGCGACAGGAACCTGGTCCAGGCCATCAGGAGCCTCGACGATCAGATTTCGACGATCAACCTCTACAGCGAGCGCCTGCACGAGTGGTACGGGATGCACTTCCCGGAACTGGCCGACTACGCCCACGACAAGAGGTACGCCGAACTGGTCGCCCGCTACGGCGACAGGGACGCCGTCATGGAGGAGCTGGGCATCGACATCGAATCCATCGGCGCCGACATGGACGACGAGGACATGCGCGCGATCATGGACCTGGCGGACACCCTCGACCGCCTGTACGAGGACGAGGACCGCACGGAAGCCTACATCCAGGGCATCGTCGAGGAGACCTGCCCCAACATGTGCTCCATGCTCGGAGGCCCGCTGGCAGCCAGGATGGTATCGCTGGCCGGAGGGCTGGAGAGGCTCGCCTCGCTCCCGTCGTCCACGGTGCAGCTCCTGGGGGCCGAGAAGGCCATGTTCAGGAGCATGAGGACCGGCAAGCGCGGTCCGAAGCACGGGATCATCTACCAGCACCCGGACGTCCACAGGGCGCCGTACTGGCAGCGCGGGAAGATCGCCAGGGCGCTGGCAGGGAAGGTCCTCATCGCGGCCAAGATCGACCAGTACCACGGGGAGTTCGCCGGGGACAGGCTCAACGCGGAGCTGAAGACCAGGGTCGAGGAGATCAAGAAGAAGTATCCGGATCCCCCCAAGAAGCCCCAGAAGTCCAAGGGTAAGGGTCGCAGCAGACCTCAGAAAGGGAAGCCGAAGAGGCGTTGAAACTCCATGCGCCCCCGGTCCGCGGCCGGCCGGGGGCGTTCGTGAACGGCCGCATCTTTTCTTCCGTCTGGCTATGGGTCTTATGTCGAAGCTGTTGAGATAGTTTCTCAGATTACGACAACATAAAAACCCATACATTGATTTTTATCTTCGATGACGTATATTCAAATTGGATGTTAAAGAGATTTACGGTTGAGAACTACAGGAATCTCGGAAGGAGAATTACCGTGGACTTCTCAAAAACGAGACAATTCCCGTTCAATGCTCATCTGATCCGTAACGGACTGATCAATAAGATGGTGATCATAGGGAACAACGGCTGTGGGAAGACCAATCTTGGACATGCCATTATGGACATCACCAAGCTCCTGGGCGTACACAATTGTCGCGATGATGCGGATGAATTGTGCTTTCTAAACGGCGACAGCGACCTCGGATACGCTACATTCGCGTATGAGTTCCAATTCGGATGTACGGAGATCATGTATGAATACAGGAAAACAGGCCCCGAGACTATTGTTTACGAGAGATTCGACGTGAACGGTTCGATGGTATTCCTCAGAGATGGCACTTCGATTTCGAATACGGGACTGTCCGATTACGGCATACAAAACATAGATCTGGGTCTTGAAGATGCAAACGCATCGATGCTCGGATACATTGCCGTCTTTTCGAACCAACAACCGGAATCACCGTTCAAAATCACGGCCGACTTCGTAAGAGGTATGCGGTATATCGGAACCACCTGCGACAAAACCCCGTTGGGTTCTTCAGAAGAGCCGGCATCGATCCTGGAATACTTCGTGGAGAATGATCTAGTGGCAGACTTCTCCTTATTCCTCCAAGAATCTGCTGACCTCGATTTAAATCTCGATGTCATCGAATCAGACCATTCGTCTAAGAACGTGGTACTGAAGACCAGAAGGGACTGCATTCCGTTCGATCGCATCATATCCGACGGAACGAAGTCGCTCATGATTCTGTACTATTGGATGAAACGGTCGACTGGAACCACCTTCGCATTCATAGACGACTTCGGCGCCAACTATCACTACCGTCTTTCGGATAACCTGTTCAATCTTATCGCCGAGAAGGCATCATTCCAGACGGTGTTCACGACGCATAATCTGAACCTCATATCCAACTACATGTCTAGACCGGATTGCTGCTGGCACATGATCGACGGCACGATTTATTCCCTTCCCGATATGACTGACCGCGAGCTGAGAGAAGGACACAATATGGAACGCCTCATGCGCGGAGGCGAGTTCAATGAAACCCCTTCTCGCGCGCAATATTAATATGGACAACCGCCCGTAGGGGAGACCCAGATAGCATGACTATGAACAACATGCGTATCGACGCCTCCGTCTCGGGGGTGAACTTCCGGCCTTGAATGGCGGGAAGCCAATAATCTGAGAGAGTGAGACCAATGTGGGAGATGAAAGAGATCAGGGAGCTGAAAGAGGGCAGGTACGTCAACGTCGACGACGAGCCCTGCAAGATCATCAAGATCACTACGTCCAAGCCCGGAAAGCACGGATCCGCCAAGGCCAACGTCGATGCAGTCAGCATCTTCACCGGAGCCAAGAAATCCATAGTCGGACCCGTCAGCACGAAGGTCCAGGTGCCCGTCATCGACAAGAGGAAGGGACAGATCCTGACCCTCAGCGACGCCGAGGCCCTCATCATGGACATGGAGACGTTCGAGCAGATCTCCATCCCCATCAACGCGGACCACGAGCAGCCCCTGACCGAGGGCGGAGAGATCCTGTACCTCGAGGCCATGGGCCGCTACAAGATAATGTGAGGTCTGCGAATGTCGTACGGACTCGGATATGCCGGAGCTGAAGCCGAATACAGCGACGCCGAGGTAATGATCTACGGGGTCCAGTACGACCACACCGCCTGTTTCAAGGCCGGGGCCCGCGAGGCCCCGACCGCCATCAGGCGGGCTTCTTACAATTTCGAGGAGATCCATTTCGAGCACGGATTGGATCAGCGCATCCCCGAAGTCTGCGATTACGGGAATGTGGACGACTTCGTCCTCCCCGAGGACATGATGTCCGAGGTGGAGTTCGCCGTCGGTCCCGCCATAAAGGACGGGAAGTTCCTCATCGGGATCGGAGGGGAGCATTCCATGAACATCCCCGTGATCAGGTCGTTCCCCGAGAGGAGCATCGCCCTGATCTCGATCGATGCGCACCTGGATTCCAGGGACGAGTATCTCGGCACCCCGTACAGCCACGCCTGCGTCATGAGGCGTGCCGCGGAGCACCTGGGATTGGACAACGTCTTCGTCCTGGGAGCGCGCGCCATAGGCGCGGAGGAGCTGGAGAGGGACGATGCGGTCCCGTTCATCAGCTCGTACGACATCTTCGACATGGGCATCTCCAAAGCGGTGGAGAAAGCGCTGGACTCCGTCAAGGCGGAGAAGGTGTACCTCACCCTGGACATCGACGGTATCGATCCCGCCTACGCGCCCGGCACCGGGACCCCGGAGCCGTTCGGACTGCTCCCGATCGACGTCAAGAAAGCGATCAACATGATCGGAGACAGGCTCGTCGGGTTCGATGTCAACGAGGTCTGCCCTCCGGCCGACCCGTCGGGGATCACATCCATTCTGGCTGCCAGGATGATCAACGAGGTCCTGGCGGTCCACGCGAAGAGCCTGGCGTGAATCTCCGCTTCTTCCGACGGTTTTCGAACACCGTCACATGGGGATTTCTGGTGAGGCGACTCTGCCGGTGAGTTGATCTGGTCCTACCAGAAGCACACCGGCGTCGTCCGCGAACTCCTCCAGATCCTCCTCGAACCCGGACCATGACATGATCATGAGACGCCAGTTGGAGCGGTCCTTGAAGGGCTCCGCCCTGCTGTCGAGGGTATTGAGCACCGTGAACCCTGCAGGCTTCCGCGTGAACTTGCACTCGGCGAACAGTTCGATGTTCGACCGCCCCTCCCTGATCTTCGCCACGATGTCGATGTCCTCGTGGATGTCCCTCTTCGAATCGTCGATCCACCATCTCCCGATATCCGTGACCGAGTAGGATCTGACGATGTAGTCGCGACAGTAGAACTCGAACCTGTGGCCGAGGAACTCGGACAGATACGGCTCGATCTCCGATAGGGCCGCGTCGGGATCGCTGCGAAGGAACATCTCGTGCCTCCTCATGAGGATCCCATAGCGGAAGGCCAGGAAATCGTCCCTTATCACGAAGCGCCCGCGCTTCGGAGCCCCCATCATCGGATTGATGCGCTCGACGATCTCGTTGGACTCCATCTCGGCCAGCATCTGGGAGCATGTGGGCTCGTCCACCCCCGTGGACTCCGATATCGCCTTGACCGACACGCTCCCTCTGGAAATGGCGTAGAGTATGGCATCATGCTTCTCGCTGTTGGGGTAGTCGGCCTTCATCAGGAAGGATGCCTCCGACGCCCAGGAATCGGAATCCAGGCACTTATCGCGGAGGATGCCCGCATATGTATCCGAGCCCAGGTCCACATGGTACTTCGGGATGCCTCCGACCGTCAGATAGAGCCGCATCGAATCGTCATCGCTCATACCGGGATGCAGCAGGGAGCATTCCGAGAACGACAGTGGGCGCAGGCGGATGATCTCCGCGAATCTGCCGTACAACGGCTTGCTGCCGTCCGTGCCGGTCTCCTTCATGACCGATACCGCCGATCCGCAGAGGATGATGGTCGATTCCGTATCCTTCAGCACGAGGTCTATGATTTCCTGGAACATGGAATCGGAGGCACCCTTGCTCCTCTTGACCAGATACTGATACTCGTCCACGACGATTATCGTGCCTCTTCTGCAAACCTCCTCCAGCCCCCTCTTCATCTGGGTGAGGTTCCGATAGCTCGCGGCCTCCCCTGTGTACTCCTCGACT
>CAVDQR010000078.1:0-6677 GCA_963611065.1 Bacteroides ovatus | reverse complement strand
GGGCAAGGCGATGACGTCATTCGGTCGGATGAAACGCCCGCGATGGCGCCGTTTGCGCACCTTTTCCCCTTTCTTTTACAATGATTAAATACGATATTGCGGTACCAGCGGACAGGTCGCCCGGCACACGGAAGGCATCCCCCGGATGTCCGGATCGGGGTGTCGGGCATTGATTCAAACACAGGAAGGTGTGAACCACGGTTGGTAAGACTATCGCGGAGAAGATCCTCTCCAAGAAATCAGGGAAAGACGCCCGCGCGGGGCAGATCGTGATCGCCGATGTCGACTATGTGATGGTCAACGACGTCACCGGACCCATCGCGTTCAGGGAGTACGCGAAGCTCGGAACGGACAGGATGTTCAAGGACCGCATGGTCCTGATCCCGGACCACTACGTCCCGGCGAAGGACATCGATTCCGCGGCCCAGGCCAAGGAGATGCGCGAGTTCGCCCAGAAGCACCAGATCCCGAACTACTTCGAGATCGGGCGCAGCGGCGTCTGCCACCAGCTCATGGTCGAGGAGGGATTCGCCGCACCCGGCAGGCTCATCGTCGGAGCGGACTCCCACACCTGCACCTACGGTGCCGTCAACGCCCTGTCCACCGGAATCGGTTCCACCGAGGCCGCCGCGGTCTTCGCCACGGGGAAGCTGTGGTTCAAGGTCCCCGAGACCATCAAGGTGGTCGTCAAAGGGAAGTTCAACAGGAACGTCGGCGGGAAGGACCTGATCCTGAAGATCATCACCGACATCGGTGTCGACGGAGCCAACTACAAGGCGTTCGAGTTCCACGGCGACGTCGCCAACATCAGCGTCCCGGACAGGCTCGCCATCTCCAACATGGCCATCGAGGCCGGAGGGAAGGCGGGAATCTTCCCCTGCGACGACCTCACCCGCGAGTACATCAAGGACAGCGTCCGCGGTGAGTACGAAGCTGTGGAAGCTGACGACGACGCGGTCTACTGCAGGACCCTGGAGTACGACCTCTCCAAGCTGGAGCCCTTCGTCTCTTATCCCCATCTTCCGAGCAACGGCCGCCCCGTCAGGGAGGCCGACGTCAAGATCGACCAGGCCTACCTCGGTTCCTGTACCAACGGAAGGATCGAGGACATGCGCATCGGCGCCGAGATCGTCAAGGGCCGCCACGTCGCCCCCGGGGTGAGGATGATCGTCGTCCCCGCCTCCCAGAGGGTCATGAAGCAGATGGCCGACGAGGGTCTCATCGACATATTCCTCGCCGCCGGGGCCTTCGTCTCCGGCCCGACATGCGGAGCGTGCCTCGGAGGATACATGGGCATCCTCGCGCCCGGGGAGGTCGCTGTAGCATCGACCAACCGCAACTTCATCGGCAGGATGGGTGCGAAGGACTCCTTCGTCTACCTCGCCGGACCCGCCGTCGTCGCGGCCTCCGCGATAGCCGGCCGCATCGTCACCCCGGACGACCTGGAGGGGATGTGAATGGAATCCATCAAAGGGAAGATATGGGTGTTCGGCGACAACGTCGACACCGACCAGATCATACCGGCCGAGAGGCTCCTCGCCGCCAACCTCGACCACCTGAACGACTACATCTTCGAGAAGGTCAGGCCCGGGTTCGCCCAGCAGGTCCAGAAGGGGGACATCCTGGTCGCCGGCAAGAACTTCGGATGCGGCTCCAGCAGGGAGCACGCTCCGCTGTCCCTGCGCGAGGCCGGGTTCTCGTGCATCATCGCCGAGAGCTTCGCCAGGATCTTCTACCGCAACTCCATGGACACGGGACTCCTGCTCATCGAGTGCAAGGTCGACGCTAAAGAAGGGGAGACCGCCGAGGTCGACATCGACGCCGGGAAGGTCAAGGTCGGGGACGAGGTCTACTCGTTCCCCGAGTATCCCCCGTTCATCACCGGCCTGATCAAGGCCGGGGGTCTCATGAACCTCATCAAGGAGGGGAAGTTCGAATGAAGCAGATCGCAGTGATCCCGGGAGACGGGATCGGGAAGGAAGTAATCGCAGCCGGAATGGATGTTCTCGAGGCGGTATCGCAGATATCGTCGTTCCAGTTCGAGCCGGAGTACGTGGACATCGGGTCCGAGAGGTACCTGAAGACCGGAGAGCTCCTGACGGACGCCGACATCTCCCTTCTGAAATCGAAGGACGCCATCTACTTCGGAGCCATCGGCGACCCCCGCGTGGCGCCCGGCGTGCTGGAGCAGGGCATCCTCCTGAAGATGAGGGCCGTGTTCGACCAGTACATCAACCTCAGGCCGGTCACGTCCTGGTTCCCCCTCGTTCCTCTGAAGAGGGAGGTCCCGTTCGACATCCACTTCCTCAGGGAGAACACCGAGGACTTCTACATGGGCGCCGGAGGGGAGTTCGGAGCCTCCAACGACACCTCCAAGCTGCACATCAAGAGGGAGATGTACGACCTCGACGTGGAGCTCAAGGCCAAGGCGTCCAACGGGGACGACTTCGCCTTCGAGATCGGGTTCCTCTCCACGAAAGGGATCGAGAGGTTCGCCGACTACGCTTTCCGCTACGCTCAGAACCGCGGCGAGAAGAAGGTCACCCTGGTCGACAAGGCCAACGTGTGCACCCACGTCTACGGGAAGCAGAGGGAGATCTTCAAGGCCAAGGCGGCCGAGTACGGCATGGACCTGGAGTTCATGTTCGTCGACGCCATGGCCATGGCCATGATCGTGCGCCCGGAGACGTTCGGCACCGTGGCGGTCCCCAACCTGTTCGGGGACATCCTGACGGACCTGGGAGCGCAGCTCCAGGGAGGACTCGGAATGGGCGGGAGCGGTAACATCAACCCCGAGGGGGTCAGCATGTTCGAGCCCATCCACGGCTCCGCTCCCGATATCGCGGGACGCGGCATCGCCAACCCGATCGCCGCCATCCTCGCGGCGCAGATGCTCCTGGAGAACCAGGGCTACCAGGCGGAAGGGAAGATGCTGCACGACGCCGTCAGGCACGCCCTCGATGCGAAGGAGACCACCCCGGACCTCGGAGGCAACATGTCCACCGCGGAAGTGGGCAAGGCCGTCGCATCCTTCGTGCTGAACACCAAGAGATGATCGCATGATGACCCTGGAGCTCGAGATCGACTATCCGGACGAGCGCACCGCCCGCTCCGTGATGGACGCCCTGGACCCGGACAACGCCGGGTACGTGGAGTCCGAGCTCCGGGGGACCAAACTCCTTTTCAGGATGGGGTCGGAGTCGGCCGGCACCCTCAGGAGCACCGCCGACGACCTCATGGCCTGCATCAAGGCCGCCGAGGACATAGCCTCGGTGGCTAGATGAACCATCCATATCTGGCTCCTTCCTTCCGTATTTAAAACTATCAGTTGGATGACTGGCGGTATTAAATATCCAATATCGTGTGATTCGATTCACCAGGAAGTCGAACCATGGACGTACCCGAGATTGCCGAGAGACTTGCGAACGGAGGCGAGGCCACCGATGCGGAGCTCGCCGCTCTGATAACTTCGGAGGGAGCGGACCGCGAGGCGGTCTTCGAATGCGCACGCAAGGTCCGCGACAGGGAGTTCGGCAAGAGGACCTTCCTCTACGGGTTCGTCTACTTCAGCACCTACTGCAGGAACGAGTGCTCCTTCTGCTATTATCGGAAATCGAACGGCATCGACAGGTACCGCAAGTCCAAGGACGAGATCGTGGACCTCGCCAGGAGCATCAAGGCCGCCGGGATCAACCTCGCCGACCTGACCATGGGCGAGGACCCCTACATGCTCAACAACGACTACGAGAACTTCCTGGACATCGTCTCGGCCATACGCGACGAGGTGGGGATACCCGTCATGGCATCGCCCGGAGCGGTCCCCAAGGAGATCTTCCCCAAGCTGAAGGAGGCGGGGGCGGACATCTGCGCCTGCTATCAGGAGACTTACAACAGGAGGCTCTTCGCCGACCGCCGTCTCGGTCAGGATTTCGATTTCAGGCGCAACCAGAAGGTCTGGCCCATGGAGAACGGTCTGCTGGCCGAGGACGGCATGATGGTCGGGATCGGGGAGACCGTGGAGGACCGCGTGCAGGCGATCAGGGAGATGATCGCCCTGGGATGCGACCAGGTCCGCGCCATGACCTTCGTCCCGCAGGAGGGGACGCCGATGGAGCAGTCCGGAACGGTCGATTCGGTCAACGAACTCCTCTGTCTCGCTGCCATGAGGCTCCTCAGGCACGACGTCCTGATCCCGGCGACCCTCGACGTCGAAGGCATCGCGGGGATGAGGACGAGGCTCGACGCCGGAGCCAATGTCGTCACTTCCATCATCCCGCCCGCCAGCCATCTCGCCGGTGTCGCGCAGAGCAGCATGGACATCGAGGACGGCCACAGGTGCGCCGATTACGTCATCTCGCTTCTGAAGGAGATCGGCAGGGAGCCCGCCACCGCGGCGGATCTGAGGAAGGAGTTCGACAGGCGCAAGGCCCGTCTCGTCGCCTGAAGGGTCCTTCCGACCCCACCTTATATATGCGCGCGCGCATCGCGACCGCATGGACCAGATCGAGGAAACGATCAGGAAGTTCGCCCTCCAGAATGCGATATTCTTCAAGGGCAAGGCCAACCCCAAGGCCGTCGTCGGCAAGGTGCTCGGCGGATGCCCGGAGCTCCGCTCCAAGGCCGGGGAGATCACCCCTCTCATCAACTCCATCGTCGAGGAGGTCAACGCCATGGGTCTGGAGGCCCAGACGAAGGAACTCGAGAAGATGGATTCATCGCTTCTCGTCAAGGAGAAGAAGGAGCGCGTCTACGAGCTCCCGGAACTCAAGAACGTTGACGGGAAGGTCGTCATGCGCATCGCGCCCGGACCCTCCGGGCCCCTGCACATCGGGCACACCCGCGTGTCGATCCTCAACGACGAGTACGTCAAGAGGTACGGCGGGGACCTCGTCCTGAGGTTCGAGGACACCAACCCGGAGAAGATCGATCCCAACGCCTACGACATGATCCCGGAGGACCTGGATTGGCTGGGCGTCAAGTGCAACAAGACGTTCATCCAGTCCGAGAGGTTCCCCCTGTACTACGACTACACCCGCAAGCTGCTCGAGATGGGGCATGCTTACGTCTGTACGTGCGACGGGGACCACTGGAGGCACCTGAAGGAGCAGGGCGAGGCGTGCCCGTGCCACGACCTGCCCGTGGAGACGCAGCTGGAGAGGTACGACAAGTTCCTCGCCGGGGATTACGCGGACGGGGAGGCCGTGGTGGTCGTCAAGACCGACCTGAAGCACCCCAACCCCGCCGTGAGGGACTTCGTGGCCCTCCGTCTCGTGAGGCACCCCCACCCCAGGACCGGGGACAAGTACATCGCGTACCCGATGATGAACCTCAGCGTGGCCATCGACGACCACGAGATGGGCATGACCCATGTCATCAGGGGCAAGGACCACCTGAACAACACCAACCGTCAGGAGTACATCTTCGACTACTTCGGATGGAAGAAGCCCGAATACTTCCACTACGGGCTCGTGAACATCCCCGACACCGTCCTCAAGACCTCCATCATCAAGCAGGCCATCAAGGACGGGGAGTACTCCGGATGGGACGACGTCAGGACCGGGACCGTCCGCGCACTGGAGAGGCGCGGCATCAGGTCCGACGCGATCAGGCGCTATTGGGTCGAGGCCGGCATGAAGAGCGTCGACATCCAGTTCTCCTGGGACGGTCTGTACAGCATGAACCGCGACATCATCGACCCGGTCTCGGACAGGTTCTTCTTCGTTCCCGATCCCGTCCGCTACGACATCGACGGTGCCGACGTGATCGAGGGGAAGGCGCCCCTGCACCCCGACCACCCCGAGAGGGGCGACAGGGTGTACAGGCTGGAATCCCCCAGGACTGTGTTCCTTTCCGCGGAGGACTCCAAGCTGTTCTCCGAGTCCGGCAAGGTCCGCTTGAAGGACCTGTGCAACATCGACTACGGCCTCCCCGCGAAGTACGCCGGGGACGACGTGTCCATCCTCAGGAAGGGCTTCAAGGCCGTCCAGTGGGTCGGTGCGGATGCTCTCGACGCCACCCTCCTCATGCCCGACGGGACCGTCCAGAAGGGACTCGTCGAGAAGGCCCTCGCCGCCGAGAAGGGCGACATGGTCCAGCTCGAGAGGATCGGATTCGCCAGGATCGAGAAGAAGGACGCCTCCGGCGTCTCCATGGTGTTCTCGCACCGCTGAAACTCATTGCTCCCCGCCGTCTTGGCGGGGAGCCTTCTGCACCAGCATCAGGGATGCCAGGATCAGGACCATCCCGAACATCGCCTCGATCGTCAGGGACTCGCTGAAGAACGCGAACCCGACGACCGTGGACGCCAGGGGTTCCACGAATGTGATGATGGCCGCCTTCCCTGCCCCGAGCCTGCTTATCCCGTAGTTGTACAGCCCGAAGGGCACCAGGGTCATCAGGATCCCCAGGCCGAGCATCATGACGAGCGCGTGAGGGGATGAGATCAGCGTACCCGCGGCCGTCGGGAGGTCTGCGAAGGGCGCCAGCCCCACCGCGCAGAAGATCGACGTGTAGAGCAGGACCGTCGGGATGTGGCGCCCCTTGGACGAGGCCTTCCTGGATCCGAGGGTGTACATGCTGTAGAACAGGCCGGACGAGGCTCCCAGGAGGATCCCGATGGGATTCATCGATCCAGGGTCGGTGATCAGCCCGGTGCTCAGCACGCACCCCACGAATGC
>CAVDQR010000077.1:0-6689 GCA_963611065.1 Bacteroides ovatus | reverse complement strand
CAGAAAGCCGTCCAGTGAATATCCTTACCGGGCCGGGAGGCCCGGGATAATCTTCATCTTTTACGACGGGGCCCCTGACGAGAGGGCACCATGATACGATATTTCCAGATCAGCCTGGCCCGGTGAAGGCTTTATGGGAATTAGGGTGGAAACGAAACGAATCGCAATCGAAGAAAATCCGATGAACAGGATTTCCTGTAGGTCCGATCCGTCCCCTGTCCCGATGTCCGCCCTGACGGGCGGAAGCCGCCCGTTCGGGCGGTTGACATCGGGACGCCCGCACTCCTCGCCGTACCTTCCGCATTGATGCAAAGGTCGCGGTCCGTTCGGGCTTCGCCCTCACTTCCCCGCGATCCCGCTGCCGAGGCCCTGCCTCGGCAGGACGTTCATGCATTCCAGCTCGTGATCCTCGTAGAACAGCGGCTGTCCGCTGAAGAGCAGGTACGTCATCATTTTCAGGTGCTCGATGTTCGAAAAGCCCCTGGCCCTCCTGGTCAGGAGCTTGAACTGGGAGTTCATACCCTCGACGATTCCATTATTGATCCTGCTGTCGTACCACTGGAGGATGCCGTCCTTCAGGCTGTGCATGGTCTCCGCCGCATCCTTGAGGTCCTGGGCCCCGTATTTCATGACATCGGAGTACCACAGGTCGAAGTAGTACTCGGCGGTCTCCTTGTCCTGGAAATCGTAGATCCTGGATGCCAGCATGAGCAGCCTGAAGTTGTGGCCGATCTCCGGATAGAACTCGGTCAGGGTATCCAGCTTGCTGAACTCCCTGTCCGAGAGGGTCCTGCGGGCCGAGAAGCCTTTGTGCTTGAACCATCCGACGTTCGGATCGCTCATGTCGCATTTGTTCAGATAGAGTTCGAAGCCCTCGTAGAGGCGCTTCATCACGTGGAACTTATCGTAGGTGACCACGGCGTCCGGGAAGTTATCGCGTACCCCCTTGGGGTACGCCGCACCCATGTCGCAACTGACGTTCAGCAGCTTCTCCGGTTCCCCTTTGTGCGCGATGAACCATTCCCTGAACTCCGCGATGGTCGACGAGTCCTTCCCTTCGGTGCAGAATATGAGATGGGAGAGCTGGTCGTAGACCACAGTCACGTACTTCTGCCCCTTCTTCCAGGCCACCTCGTCGACGAATATCGTGGTGACATGGGACAGGTCCATCCTGTCCAATGTCATCTGCATCCTGTACTGGATGATGTTCCCGATGATCTCCGGCGTCGTTCCCAGGACCCTGCATGCGGAGCGTACGGTGCCCTCCTCGTACAGTTCCGCCAGGACGGCCTTCTCGAACAGCGACGTGTACGAGGCCCTGGGCCTCGCCCAGGGGACCGGCATCTGGGGATACCCGTGCTCCGGACAACGGAGCTTCGGGACCTTCGCACGGATCGCCGTCTTGCAGTCCAGGGTCTTGGTGTGGTAATACAACCTGGTCTCGTACTCCTTGACCTTGCAGGGATTCCCGCACAACGGACACGGGTGCATCCCGTGTTCGACGTCCACGTCGAACACGATCTCCCCCAGGAAGGAGAAATCCGTCACGTTCTCCGACGGGGGATAGTCGGTGACCGTGGTCATCGCCAGATTCCACGGCCATCTTATGCCGATCTTGGTTTCGATCTCGTTGGGCGGTATTCCGCCCAGATAGGTCCTCACTTCGTCTGTGGAGAGACCATTAATTAGACGCATTCTGTTGACTGACATGCGGTTCGTTCCTTTGGGCAAAATCGGTAACGAATCGCGCTTTTTCAGACTTCCAGAGAACTTCCCGCTGTCTCCACTTTGTATCTTCGATGCCCTGCTCCGACGAAAACTACCAGGATTCTGGTCGATCACTTTCCACCCTCGTTCCCACAGAACGCGGGTCCAGACATCTTCACTCATGGCATGGGGTCCGATTATATTAACTGCTGGCTGTAATGTTTGTAATGAAAATTATGTTTGTAATCCCCCACGCGCGCGGTAAGAATAACTACGGGTCAGGCCAATGCGCGTGCGATGACAAGAGTATCCCCATCCATCCTATCCGCAGACTTCTCGAAGCTCGGCGACGAGGTCGCCAGGGTCGACAGGGCCGGGGCCGATTGGATCCACCTCGATGTGATGGACGGGATGTTCGTCCCGAACATAACGTTCGGACCTCCTGTCGTGAAGGCGGTCAGGGGATCCTCCAAGAAGTTCTTCGACGCCCACCTGATGATCGAGGACCCTATCAGATACGTCGATGCATTCGCGGACGCCGGGTGCGACGCGATCACGGTGCACTGCGAGGCCGACGGGGACATCATGGGAGCGATAGAGAAGATCAAGGCCAGGGGCTTGAAGGCCGGGATATCGGTCAATCCGGAGACGCCGGTCGAGAGGATCGACCCTTACCTGCCGCTCGTGGACATCGTCCTGGTCATGACCGTCCATCCTGGATTCGGGGGGCAGTCCTTCATCTCCGACTGCGTTCCGAAGATAACGTACGCATCCGAGTGGGCGGAGGAGCACAATCCCGCCCTGGAGATCTCCGTGGACGGCGGCGTCAACGACGAGACCGCGAAGGTGTGCGTCGAAGCCGGAGCGACGGTGCTCGTGGCCGGTTCGTTCCTGTTCAAGAAGGCCGACATGGCGCCGACCATATCGGCATGGCATTCCCTCGGACCCGACGCGGGGTGCCGAGATGGGAGTAAACCGATCGAATTATCCGATCTGCGCGGGAAGACCATCGCCGTCGACGCGTACAACACGATCTTCCAGTTCCTCTCGATCATCAGGCAGGCCGACGGGAGACCGTTGTGCGACGAGCAGGGTCGGACCACTTCGCATCTGTCCGGACTCCTGTACCGCACCGCCAACCTCATCGAGAACGGCATAGAGCCCTCGTTCGTCTTCGACGGGAAGCCCAGCGAGCTGAAGGCCGGGACCATCGAGGAGCGCATAGCCCGCAGGGAGAAGGCCAAGGAGGAGTACGAGCAGGCCCTGGCGGAAGGCGACATGAAGAAGGCGTTCTCCAAAGCGCAGCAGACCTCCAGGATGACGCCGGAGATTCTGGCAACGTCGAAGGAGCTCCTGACGCTGATGGGGGTGCCCGTCGTCCAGGCTCCCAGCGACGGGGAGGCGCAGGGCGCCTACATGTGTCTGAAAGGGGACGTGTACGCTTCGGCTTCCCAGGATTTCGATTCCCTGCTGTTCGGAGCTCCGCTGCTGGTGAGGAACCTCACCATCACCGGCAGGAGGAAGATGCCCGGCAAGAACGTCTACAGGACCGTTCTGCCGGAGATCGTCGATTCACAGCAGATGCTGACCGACCTCGGCATAACGAGGGAGCAGCTGGTGGACGCGTGCATCATGATCGGCACCGATTTCAACCCCGGCGTTCAAGGGATAGGGCCGAAGAAGGGTCTGAAGCTCATCCAGAAACACGGGACGCTGGAGAAGGTCATCGAAGCGAACGGATACGACATCCCCGGCTACGAGGATGTCAGGGAGATCTTCCTGAACGGCCCGAAATCGGACGATTACGCCGTGAAGCAGGGCGTCATGGACCGCGACGGCGTCCTGGACATGATGACCGGCTACGGGTTCTCCGAGGACCGCATCAGGATGGTCCTCGATAAGATAGAAGCGTCCCGCAAGGCGGAATCCGACAGGAGGAAGCAGAGGTCCCTGGACTCCTGGTTCCGATCAGGCCCTGATCGCCAGCTTCGAGATGCAGCATCCCTCGGCGTACATGCGGCTGTAGATGTCGCGGCACCTCTTGTACGAGCGGAACCTCTTCTCGGCGCTCTCCACATCGCCGTACACCTTCCAGCATCCGATGCACCTGCAGCACATGCCCTTGTTCTCGATGTAGCCCTTGACGTCCTCCATCGGGTAGTCGAGGAAGACCCCGACCTCGGGAGGGCAGGAGGGGCACTTTGAGAACCTCTCGGCGAGCTGGTTCACCATGCTCACGGCGTCGGATGCGTCGTATCCGTATCCCGAGAGGAATTCGGACGTCTCCGGTTCGGAGAGGCGTTCGGAGAGCTGCTTGGGGCGGTAGACGTAGATCAGACTCCCGGTGTCATCTGAATCGATGACGGCCACCCTCACCCCGCGGGGCATGAGCATAAGTCTCAGGTCGTGGAGCTGGGCGCGGATACCATCGAGGTCGGATTCCACTCTGAACATGCTTCCGCACTTCAGGCCCGCCAGAGTCGGCGAACAATGGCGGACAACGCGCTCCTGCAGATCGGGTACGGAGGTTTCCGTCCGTCCGGTGCATGTCTCTAGGACCGGGCGGACCGGCTCATGGATCTCTGTGTTGTCGGAAAGTCCTCTTCCGCAGATGGCGTTGGTGATGCTGTCCGACCTCATGGTGATTAGGACATCCTAAACTGCGTATATAAGGTTTAGGCTAACCTAATGATATTTCGTCCGGCTTAACTCCGGCGAGGGGATATCTACCATCTGATCTATCGGGGAGCATGACCCGCTTCGCGGACGCGCACTGCCATCCGACGGACATGACCTCGCATTATCCCGATTATCAGGATGCGGAGCTGGTGTTCGCCTGCTCCTCCGTGCCGGAGGACTGGGATGCGCTGGCGCGCATCCCCGACGGGAGGATGACGAGATTCTACGGCGTGCATCCGTGGAGGGCTTCCGAGTGGGATGCGAATGCGGACAGGCTGAGGTCGTTCCTGGAGAAGGATCCGAAGGCGGGCGTGGGGGAGATCGGGATGGATTCCTCCCGGGACGTCCCGGGTCAGAGGGAGGCGTTCGTCTCGCAGCTGGGGATCGCGGGGGAGTACGGCAGGCCGGTGCAGGTCCACGACGTGGGGTGCGAGAAGGAGATCCTGGACATCCTGAGGGGGATGAGGCTGCATGTTCCGATCGTCATGCACGCGTTCTCCTCGGAGAGCTATTCGAAGCCCTTCTGCGAGCTGGGATGCTATCTTTCGGTGAACCCTCGCATCCTGAAGCGCTCGGACGCGCGCATCGCGCGTCTGATGGGTTCCATCCCGAAGGACAGGCTCCTGCTGGAATCCGACCATCCGTTCTCGCCAGAGGTGTTTTCTGGGATGAGGGGTTTCGCGGAGAGGCTGTCGGAGGCCTGCGGCGTCCCTGCGGACGAGCTGCTGGAAGCCTCCTGTGACAACGCGGGGAGGATCGTCGGATGAACGGGATGTCCGAGAGGACCGGATTGCTGATAGGGGACGGCGGTATCGAGAGGATCGCGAACGCTTCCGCCATAGTCGTGGGCAACGGGGCCGTGGGAGGATACGCTCTGGAAGGTCTCGTGAGAGCGGGATTCGGGAGGATCCGCACCGTGGACGGGGACGTTTTCCAGGAGAGCAACCTCAACCGTCAGATCCTGGCCACGAAGGACACCATAGGGAGGCCGAAGGCCGTGGTGGCCTGCGAGAGGGCCAGGTCCATCAACCCGGACATCGACATCGAGTGCCTCCAGCTCCATGTGGACGATGGGACGATCCCGACCATACTCGAGGGGGATTTCGATGTCCTCATCGATGCGATCGACACCGTGAGATGCAAGATCTCGCTCCTGAGGGCCGCTTCGGAGAAGGGCATCAGGACGTTCTCATCCATGGGCGCGGCGCTCCACACGGATACGAAGACCATCCGTGTCGCCCCGATAATGGAATCGAGGGTGTGTCCCGTGGCAGCCGCCGTGAGGAAAGGGCTCAGAGGGTACGACACGTCGATGATGACCTGCGTCTACAACGAGGAGCCGCCGATCAGGGTGGACGGCGGGAGGGACGAGCACGGGAAGTCCGTGCTCGGCTCCATGCCGACGGTCCCCGCGGTGACCGGGATGACCCTCGCCAACGAGGCGATACGGTACGTCCTGGGGATTTGATACGTCCTGTATTCTCCCTCTCGTTCTGAGTGTCAATAATCATCGTAATCTGCATTACGGTAATCTCCATTACGCTAATTCGGGCCTGTTCCGATGAGAAAAATGATGATTCGGCTCGGAATCGAACGAATTCGGGTCATTCAGGCATAGAGAATGGGCTATTCCACCGGAGAGGGTCCGGGTCTCGGGCCTGCGGCCCTCGACCCTGTGCCTCACTGGCGATCCAGGGGCGCTCACGGTATTTTGGGGCCTATACTCAGTAACGTAATCACTATCGAAGTTATTTATATCACTTCAACGATGGAGAATATGAACCAAGTTGACCACCGCGCTAAGGCGATGGTCGTAAGTGGTTTACCTCAGCAGTTCGGCGATCAGCCGGACTGCGGTGAGGACCAGGGCGAGCTTTTGGAGGGCGTTACCCTGGTTCTCCCCCTTTGGGGAGTCCTTCCCCTCTCTCGAGGGTTTTTGGCTGGTGATGTTATCACCTCCCCCAGGAACTAAAGCCCGACGCAAGCATGAAGCCCACAGCTCGGGCTTCATCCTGGCATGAATCCGTATTCGTTTCTAGTATTTAACATACATCTTAACAATGTGAATAAATCATAGAAAGGCACCAACACATCGTGAGATGCCATCTCTTGATGCTTTGAAAATATGGTCATTGGGGCCGAAGTCGATGCATCCAAGTTGTCGGATCCCGGTAATCGCGAATTGCAGGCGTGGGGATGCAAACGATTGTTGCATTTATTGAGGGATCATTTTTGGCGATTTTATCGCAGAAGGAGGCACGGGCCTCGGGTCTACGACCCTCGACTTCATGTCTCTCCAGCGA